>NZ_JBFBIV010000031.1:0-102022 GCF_040702025.1 Streptomyces sp. NPDC088194
CGTCTCGTGTCCCGCGCTGAGCAGGAGGACGCCCATCTGCGCGGCCTCGTGCCGCGTCATCTGCCCGGCGTCCACGCGCTGCCCGGCGAGCGGGGGTACGGGCGTGCCGCCGCAGGTCCTGGAGTCCGCCGGCGGCAACCCCTTCTACCTGGAGATGCTCATCGCCGCGCTCACCCAGCCGGACTCCGGGTACCGCCCCGACGGCGGCGGCGACCTGCCGACCACCCTTCAGGCGCTGCTCGGCGCGCGGATCGGCGCGCTCGGCCGCGCGGAGCGCGCCGCGCTGGACATCGCGGCCGTCGCGGGACGGGAGTTCACCGCCGACGAGGTGGCCGACCTGGTGGCCGGCGACCGGGAGGGCGCACCCGGCGGCGCGCTGCACGCCACGGAAGCGCCCGCGGCGGAACCGGAGCCGCCGGCACCGGTGCCGGGGCCGGTCGGCGCGGCCCTCGCCCGGCTCGGCCGGCACCGCCTGCTGAGGCCCGCGGACCGGCCGCGGCCGGGCACGTACCCGCTGCGCTTCAGCAGCGGCCTCGTGCACGAGGTCACCTACCAGTCGATGGCCAAGCGGACCCGGGCGGAGCGGCACGAGCACGCCGCGCGGGCGCTGGCCGACCGGCTCGCGGGCCAGGCCCCGCCAAGCGGCGGCGCGCCGGACAGCGGCGCCACGGCCAACGGACCTTCGGGCAACGGACCTTCGGGCAGCGGCCCGTCGGGCGGCGCGCAGGACGCACCGCGCCGCGGCACCCGCCGCCTGCCGTCCGCCGAGGCGACCGCCGCCGTCGCCGGGCACCTGGAGCACGCCTACCGCTACCGCGCCGAGCTCGGCGTCCTCGGCGCCCACACCGACGAACTGCGGCTGGACGCCGTCCGGTTGCTGATCGACAGCGGCTCCAGGGCGCTCGCCCGCTCGGACCTGGCCTGGGCGGCGGGGCTGCTGGAGCGGGCGGTGGAGCTGGCCGCCGACGGCGAGCCCGAGTGGGCGGCGGCGGCCCGCCGGCTCGGCGACGTACTGCTGGCGACCGGCCGTACGGACGAGGGCCGGGCGCTGCTGCTGGGAGTGCTCGCCGCGGCGGACGCCGAACCGCGGGAGGCGGTGCGCCCGGTGGAGGCCGCGCACGCGCGGCTGGCCCTGGCCGCGGTGTCCGCGGCCCCCGACGGGAGCAGCGCGGGAACCGTCGCCCAGTGGGCGCTGCCGGTCTTCGAGAGCGCGGGAGACGACCTCGGGCAGGCGCGGGCGTGCATCCGGATCGCGCAGGAGCGGCAGTCGCACGGCCGGCACGTGGCGGCCGACGGCCTGCTGTCCCGGGCCCTGACGCACGCCCGCCGGGCAGGCGCGGAACCCGAACGGGCCCTGGCGCTGGGCGCGATCGGCGTCTCGCTGTGGCGCGGCCCGGAGCCGGTCGGCTCGGCGGTCGCCCGCAGCCGCGCGCTGCTGGCCGAACACGGGGAGCAGCGCCCCACCGTACGGCTCACGCTCAACTGCCCGCTCGCCGTGCTGCTCGCGCTCCAGGAGCGCTGGGACGACGCGCACGCCTGCCTGGCCAGGGCCCGGCGGCTGGCCGGTGAACTCGCGTACGCCGAGGGCCGCGTGGTGCTGCCGCTGTTCGCCGCCGCCGTGGCGGCGCTGGCGGGTGAGGGCGGCCGGGCGCTGGACCTGCTCGACGAGGCCGACGGCGCCGCCGCGAGCCTCCAGGCCGACGGCCTGCGCGGGGTGGTGGCCCGGGAGTCGGCGCGGCTGCTACTGGACGCCGGCCGCTACGGCGACGCGGCCACGCGGCTGGCGCGGGCCCCGGGCAGGGCGGCGGCCGAGCCGGCGGACGGCGACCAGGCCGCCTCGGACACCGCCGACCTCGACGGCCTCCAGGCCAGGATCGCCGCCGCGCGCGGCAGCGCCGGGGAGGCCGAGGCGCTGGCCGCGCGCGCGGTGCGCACCGCGGCCGGCACCGACTCGCCCGTCCTGCTGGCGACCGCCTGGCTGGACCGGGCCGACGTCCTGCGCCAGGCCGGCCGCGCGGACGACGCGCGTCGGGCCGCCGCCCAGGCCGCCCGGCAGTTCGAGGCCAAGGGCCACCTGCCCGGGGCGCGGCACGCCGCCGGATGGCACCGGGTCCCGACGTGAGCCGCCCGCCGCCGGCCGCCCGGACCCCGGCCCGCCGGACCCCCGGCCACCACCGCACCGGAACGTGACACCGCCAGAACGCGAGAGGCTGCTGAATGACAACCGCCGAGCAGGGCGCCGGTCCCCGACTCACCTGGAGTCTGCGCGGCAAGCGCCCCGAGGACGTGCTGGTCGCCGCGGACGGCGAGCGGCCGGCGCCCGACCGGGACTGGGCCGGCGCGCTGGGCACCGGCGTGCGGGTGTGCGTCGTCGACTCCGGGGTGGAGGACGGCCATCCGCTGATCGGCAGGGTCGACGGGGCCTGGACGGTCCGCAAGGACGAGACGGGGACCAGCGTCGTGGAAACCGACGCCACCGACACCTGCGGCCACGGCACGGCCTGCGCGGGCATCATCCGCAGAACCGCTCCGGAGTGCGAGCTGTACAGCGTGCAGGTGCTCGGCAAGGGGTTCGGCGGCACCGGCGACGTCCTGCTCGCGGGCCTGCGCTGGGCGATCCGGCAGGGCTTCGACGTGATCAACCTGAGCCTGTCCACCACCCGGCCGCAGTTCGCCGAGGAACTGCGGGTGCTCGCCGACGAGGCGTACTTCCGCGGCACCGCGATCGTCGCCTCCGCGCACAACACGCCGGTGGAGAGCTTCCCTTGGCGCTTCGCGTCGGTGATCTCGGTGGGCAGCCACCAGGAGGACGACCCGGAGCTGCACCTGTACAACCCGAGCCCGCCGGTGGAGTTCTTCGCCCCGGGCCAGAACGTGCAGGTGGCCTGGCTCGGCGGGGCGACGATCAGGACCACGGGCAACAGCTTCGCCACGCCCTACATCGCCGGGCTCTGCGCCCGCATCCTGTCCCGGCACCGCCGGATGACGACCTTCCAGCTCAAGAACGCGCTCTACCTTTCCGCGGCCAACGTACAACTGGGCATCAGGGGTGCTTCGTGACACAGAGCAACGCAGAGACCGATCCGCTGTCGCAGGAGTTGATGCAGTCGGTGGTCGACACGGCCCGGGCCATCTTCGGCGCCCAGGCCAGTTCGGTGTTCCTGCTGGACGAGTCGAGCCACGAGCTGGTCTTCCAGGCCGTCTCGGGCCAGGGCGAGAGCTTCCTGGTGGGGCGGCGCTTCCCGGCCGAGAGCGGGATCGCCGGCTGGGTGGTCTCCTCGGGCGAGCCCATGGTCGTGGACGACCTGTCCCGCAGCGCCTCCTTCGACCGGGACTTCGCCGAGTCCACCGAGTACGTGCCCGACTCGCTGATGGCCGCGCCGCTGACGCACGGCGACCGGGTGCTGGGCGTGCTGGAGGTGCTCGACCCGGTGCCGCAGGCCAGGTCGAGCCTGAGCGAGCTGGACCTGCTGGCGCTGTTCGCCCGGCACGCGGCGGCCGCGCTGCGGGTGGTCGTGGACCGGGCGCGGCCCGCGGACGCCGGCTCCCTCGGCGGCGACGGGCGCGCGGCCGCGCTGCGGATGGCGGAGGACCTGCGGCGGCTGCTGGAGACCTCCGCCTGACCTGGACCGGGGAGCGCCGGCGGGTAGGGGCGCCCCCGCGCGACGCGCGGGCCGGGGAGGTCAGCGCGTCGCGCGCCGCGCGGGACCGGTCACGGCACCCAGTTGAACGTGTCCGGGTCCGGGCCGGTCCGCTCGCCGCGGTCCAGCGCGCTGATCTGCGCCATGTCGTCGGGCGTCAGCTCGAAGTCGAAGAGCCGGAAGTTCTCCTCGACCCGGGAGCGCGTCACCGACTTCGGGAAGACGATGTCGCCGCGCTGCAAATGCCAGCGCAGCGTCACCTGCGCCGGGGTGCGCTCCAGCCGCGCGGCGATCGCGGCGATCACCGGGTCGCCGAGGACCTTGCCCTGGGCGATCGGGGACCACGCCTCGGTGGCGATGCCGTGGTCGGCGTCGAACGCGCGCAGCTCGTCCTGCGTGAGGTAGGGGTGCACCTCGATCTGGTTGACCGCGGGCACCACCGAGGTCTCCTGGAAGAGCCGGTTCAGATGGGCGGTCTGGAAGTTCGACACGCCGATCGCCCTGACCCGGCCGGACCGGTAGATCTCCTCCATCGCCCGCCAGGTCTCGGTGTAGTCGCCGACCGCGGGCAGCGGCCAGTGCACGAGGAACAGGTCCAGGTACTCCATGCCGAGGTCGTCCAGGCTGCGGGTGAACGCGGTGAGCACGTCCCCGTAGGCGTGGAAGCCGTTGTTGAGCTTGCTGGTGACGAAGACGTCGGAGCGCTCCAGGCCGAACTCGTCGATGGCCTGTCCGACCTCCTTCTCGTTGCCGTACATCTCGGCGGTGTCGATGTGCCGGTAACCGGTCTCCAGCGCGGCGAGCACCGCTTCCTTGGTGTCCTTCGGCTCGATCAGGTACGTGCCGAATCCGAGCTGCGGGATCACCACACCGTTGTTGAGCGTGACATCGGGGATCGTGGGCGCTGAGGTCATGGTGCGCGACTTCCTTGCGTGGTCGGCGGTGCCGCGGGTGCTCTTCGGTTGTCCCCCCAAGGCCCCCAGAAGGCCCTCGCAGGTCCTCGCAGGTCCTCGAAGTCCTGGTGGCTCTGCGAAGCCCCGGAAGTCCCCGGGGCCGCCGTCCGCCCGCCGCGGCGCCGGGCCGGCGTACCGCCCCCGGTACCCACCGTAACGGCAGCGGCCCGGCCCGGCCCGCCGACGGCCGCCCGGCCGCCCGAGCCGCGGGGGAGCGCTCCCTTGGGCGCCGTACCGGTCACATGTGCGAACGCCCGGCCCTTTCGGCGCGCCTGGTGGGCCGTGGCGAGCGATGATCGGAGGATGAGGCGGATCGGCGGCGAAACGGGCGTGCCCGAGCTCGAACCAGAGGTGTTCGACCGTGCCATCGTGGCCGTTGCCCTGACCGCCGGTGACGAGCACCGGCTGGTGTACATCAACGAGGCGTTCCGCGCCCTGTTCGGGCCCCGGGAACTGGGCGCCCGGTCCGCGGACGTGTTCACCGAGCCCAGGGCCGCCCGCTTCCTGAAGATGCTCGACCAGGTGTACCGGGACCGGGCCGCCCGCCAGGTCACCGACACCCGCACCACCGACGGCACCGCGCCCGGCGCGCCCGGCCGCCGCCACTTCGTCTACAGCTGCTCCCCGGTGGTCTCCCGGTTCGGTCCCGGCGTGCTGGCCGTGGCGGTCGACACCACCCCGCAGGTCGACGCGGTGGAGGCCGCGCAGCTGCTCTCCGAGCAGCGGCAGAAGGCGTTGCAGCGGTACGAGGCGCTGATGTCCGCCGTCACGCAGATCGTCTGGCTGATGAAGCCCAACGGCGACATCACCGAGCTGGTCGGCGGCTTCGAGGACTTCACCGGCAGCCCGTGGCGGCCGGTGATCGACCAGGAGTGGCTCAGGGCGGTGCACCCGCACGACCGGACCCGGCTGGTGCGCACCTGGAGCGACGCGTCCGAGGGGACCCCGTCCCTGTTCGTGTGCACGTTCCGGCTGCGCACCGCCTCCGGCGAGTACCGGCACGTGCAGTCCCGCGCGGTGCCGATCGAGCGCGGCGGGGTGCTGGTGGAGTGGATCGGCGCGACCGCGGACATCGAGGACCAGTGGCGCAACCGGCTGCGCGAGCGGCTGCTGGCGCGGGTGGCCACCGTCACCGGCACCGACGACGTGCCGGACGCGTTCGCCGCCGTCGCCGCGGCGGTGGTGCCGGACCTGACCGACGCGTGCGCGGTCTTCATGCTGCCCTCGGCCGGCATCGGCGGCCCGCTCACCGCGGTCCGGGTGGCGTCCACCGCCCGCTCCGGCCTGCCGGACATGCCCCCGCTGAGCAACCAGCCCTACCTCGTGGGCTCGGTCGCCCAGCAGGTGATCGAGAGCCGCCGCCCCAAGCTGCTGGTCTTCCCCGCCGGCGAGCCGCCCGAGGGCGTGCTGTCGGAGATGTCCAGGAAGTGGCTGCGCGCGGCGCGGGCCACCAGCCTGACCATGGTGCCGATCGTGATCGACTCGGCCGTGGTCGCGTTCGCCTGCGCGGCCGGCTGCGCGGACAGCCCGCCACCCGGTTCCGCGGACCTCGCGCTGCTCGGCGAGATCCTGCACGAGGTGCGCGAGCCGCTGCGGCAGGCGGTGGAGCTGCAACGCACCCGGCACACCGCGCTGACCCTCCAGCGCGCCCTGCTGTCGGCGACCCCGCGGGTGCCCGGCGCCGAACTGGCCGCGCACTACCAGCCGGCCAGCAAGACCGCGGAGATCGGCGGCGACTGGTACGACGCGCTGCTGCTGCCCGACGGCACCGTCACCCTCACCATCGGCGACATCGCCGGCCACGACCTGGACGCCGCCACCTCGATGAGCCAGCTGCGCAGCATGCTCCGGGTGATCGCCTACGACCAGGACCATCCGAACAGCCCGGCCGAGAGCCTGTCCCAGCTGGACCGGGTGGTGGACGGCCTGAACATCGCGCCGCTGGTCACGGTGGTGCACGCCAACCTGGTGCCGCGGGCCGGCGGCCGCTGGCACGTGGCCTGGTCCAACGCCGGCCACCCGCCGCCGCTGCTGCTGCCCGCCGACGGCGAGCCGCGCTACCTGCACGGCGCCGGCCCTGACCTGCCGCTGTGCGTGGCACCGTCGATGCCGCGCACCACCTGGCACTACGAACTGAAGAACGGCGACACCCTGCTGCTCTACACCGACGGCCTGATCGAGGTGCCCGGCACGGACCTCGGCGAGGGCATGGCGACACTCGCCCGGATCGCCGAAACCGCCCGCGCGGAGGGGCTGACGCTCGCGGAGATCTGCGCCCAACTGCTGTCGGGCGTCGGCAACCGCCGCGACGACGCCGCCGTGATCGGCTTCCGCCCGATCCACCAGGGCGGCACCACCCCCGGCGCCGCGTGGGGCGGCTCCCTTCTCGGCTGAACCGCCGCGCGGAACAGGGGCGTTGGGGCCGAGTCAGGCGGCGGCCGGCCGGCGCGACCGCGCCCGGTCCGTACGGTCGCGGCGGCGCCCGCTCACGCCCGGGTCGCCATCATGACGCCCAGGCAGACCATGCTCACGGCGATCACGGCGTCGAGCACCCGCCAGGACCCGGGCCGGGCGAACGGGCGGCGCAGCAGCCGCGCGCCGAAGCCGAGGCCGCTGAACCACAGCACGCTCGCCGTGACCGCGCCCGCCCCGAACGGCCAGCGCGCGCCGCCGTAGGAGTTGGCGACCGAGCCGAGCAGCAGCAGCGTGTCCAGGTAGACGTGCGGGTTGAGCCAGGTCAGCGCCAGGCAGGTGAGGACGGCGGTGCGGGCGGAGGCGCCCGTGCCCTCGGCGGCGGACAGCCGCTGCGGCCGCAGCACCCGGCGGGCGGCCAGCACGCCGTACGTCACCAGGAACGCGCCGCCGATCCACCCGGTGGCCGTCACCGCGGTCGGCCAGCGGCGTACGACGGTGCCGACGCCGCCGATGCCCGCCGCGATCAGCACGGCGTCGGAGGCGGCGCAGATCCCGACCACCGCGGGCACGTGCTCCCGGCGGATGCCCTGGCGCAGCACGAACGCGTTCTGGGCGCCGATGGCCACGATGAGGGTCAGACCGGTGCCGAGGCCCGCCAGGGCGGCGAGGAGAGCTGCGTGCATGGACCGAGGCTAGGAGCGGGCGGATCGTACAGGCCAGCTAATGATTCTTAGGTAGCATGAGGAATTCTTAACGCTCTCCGTACGGCTTCCGAGCCGGACGGCGGCGTGGCGGGCGGCGCCGACGAAGGCGCCGGCGCGGGCGGCGGGAATGGGGTGACGGTCGATGGCGGGGCTCCCGCTGGACCAGGTGCGTACGCTGCTGGCCGCCGTGGACGAGGGCACGTTCGAGGCGGCGGCCGAGGCCCTGCACGTCACGCCGTCCGCGGTGAGCCAGCGGATCAAGGCGCTGGAGCAGCGCACCGGCCGGGTGCTGCTGCTGCGGACGAAGCCGGTGCGGCTGACCGCGTCGGGCGAGGTCGTGGTCCGGTTCGGCCGGCAGCTCGCACGGCTGGAGCAGGACGCCGGCGCCGAACTCGGCCTCGGCGACGCGCTCGGCCCCGCCACGCTGCCGATCGCGGTCAACGCCGACTCGCTGGCGACCTGGTTCCTGCCCGCGCTCGCCGAGGCCGCCGCCGACCGCGGCATCCTCTTCGACCTGCACCGCGACGACGAGGACCACACCGCGGCGCTGCTGCGCCAGGGCCGGGTGATGGCCGCGGTCACCTCCTCGCCGCAGGCCGTGCAGGGCTGCTCGGTACGGGCGCTCGGCCGGATGCGCTACCGGGCCAGGGCCGCGCCCCCGTTCGCCGCCCGCTGGATCGCCGACCGTCCGCTGCGCGAGGCACTGCCGGCCGCCCCCGTCATCGTCTTCGACCGCAAGGACGAACTCCAGGACCGGTTCCTGCGCGGGCTCGCACCCCGGCAGGCCCGCGCGGCCACCCGCGCCCGGCACTACATGCCGTCGTCCGAGGCGTATCTCGACGCGGTCGCCGCCGGGCTCGGCTGGGGCATGATCCCGGACCTCCAGGCCGGTCCCCATCTGGCGGCGGGCACCCTCGTCGAACTCGCCGCCCGCCGCCCGATCGACGTGCCGCTGTACTGGCAGCAGTGGAAGCTCGACTCCCCTGACCTGGCCGCCGTCGCGGACGCGGTGGGCCGGGCGGCCGCCCGCGAACTCTCCCCGACGACGACAACGACGGCGACAGCGACAGCGAAGGCGACGCCGACGGCGGGCTGACCCGGGCCGGGCGGCACGGCCGTACGGCCCGGCCCGGGGACCCCTCGACCACCGCCGGGTCACGCGACGGCGCGGCCCCCGTCGACCGGGACCGTGGCGCCGGTGATGTACGTGGCGCGGGGCGAGGCGAGGAAGACCACCGCCGCGGCGATCTCCTCGGTGCTCGCGTGCCGGCTCAGCAGCGTCGTGGAGCCGAGCGTGTCGACCATCTCCAGCGGAGCGCTCTCGGTGAGCGTGGGGCCGGGGGCGACGCTGTTGACGCGCACCCCGGACGCGCCGAACTCCCCGGCCCAGGTGCGGGTCAGCGAGTTCACCGCGGCCTTGGTGGCGGCGTAGACGGAACTGCCGGGGAGCGAGACGGTCGCGGCCATCGTGCTGATGTTGACCACGCTGCCCTCGCCGCGCTCGGCCATCCGCGGCGCGATCGCGGCGGTGAGGAAGTACAGCGCCCGCACGTTGACCTGGAACATCGCGTCGAACGACGCCACGGTCTGCTCGGCGGTCGGGCTGAAGTCGAAGACGCCGGCGTTGTTGACGAGGATGTCGACGTCGGCGGCCTCCTCGGCGAGCCGCCGGACCGAGTCGAGGTCGGTCATGTCGGCGGCGACGAAGCGCGCCTTGCCGCCCGCGTCCTCGAGCGCGGCGACCGTCGCCGCGCCGCGTTCCGCGTTGCGCCCGGTGACGATGACCTCGGCGCCCCCGGTGGCGAGTTGCAGGGCGACCTCCCGGCCGATGCCGGCGGTGCTGCCGGTGACCAGTGCCTTGCGGCCTTCGAACTCCATGGTGATCCGCCTGGTTTCTGTAGTGGTGTGCGCTGCGCGGTGCGCGGCCCGCGTGGACGTACGGGGGCCCGCCGCTGATGTCGTCGCCGCCGGTGAATATTGGAGCGATGACTCCATTCTTGGCACGGAGGGATTGGAGTGTCAACTCCAGAAAACGACGTGGCGCGCTACGCTGAGCGCATGAGCATCGACTCGCCTCCCGTGCCCGACCCGACGGCCCCCCAGCGGCTGACCCGCAAGGGCGCCGCCACCCGGGGACGCATCGTGGCCGCCGCGGCCGGGCTGATGCTGGAGCGCGGCGTGGCGGGCACCAGCACCGACGACGTGCGTGCCGCGGCCGGGGTCAGCACCTCGCAGATCTACCACTACTTCGCGGACAAGAACGCCCTGGTCCGCGCGGTGATAGCGCACCAGACGCAGGCCGTGCTGGACGCCCAGGAGCCGCTGCTGAGCAGCCTGGACTCCCTGCCGGCGCTGCGGGCCTGGCGCGATCTCGTGGTCGACGTCCAGCGGGAGCGGCACTGCCAGGGCGGCTGCCCGATCGGGTCGCTGGCCAGCGAACTCGCCGAGAGCGACGACGTGGCGCGCGGCGACCTCGTGGACGGTTTCGCCCGCTGGGAGGCGGCGATCCGGGCCGGTATCCACGCGATGCACGACCGCGGGGAGCTACGGCGCGACGCCGACCCGGACCAGCTCGCGCTGGCTCTGCTCGCCGCTCTGCAGGGCGGGCTGCTGCTCACCCAGACCCGGCGCGAGACCGCTCCGCTGGAGGCGGCACTCGACGCGATGCTCGCGCACATCGCCGACCTGACGGTCCGGACCGACCGTCTGGGCTGAGGGCTGAGGGCTGACGTGACGGCTGGGGGCTGCTGAGGGCTGGGGGCTGACGCTGACGGACGACGGCGATGGTCGACGGCTGGCGGCGACGGACGGCGGCCTTCGCGGGTGCGAGCCGGATCATGCGAGCGCCCTGCCCGCACCGGAGGCCGGGCGGGCAGGGCGGAAGGCTCGGCCGAGGCTCAGTGGTCCTCGGGGTCGTCGATCGGGCCGGGGCTGGTGAAGTCCGGACTGGAGAAGCCGGGGCTGGAGAACCCCGCCTCCTCGGGCACGAGGTCGTCGGCGTCCTCGGCCTCGTAGTCGGGGCCCTTGAACGGCGGTACTTCGTAGTCGGGCGGGGTGAAGTCGCCGATCCGGTCGCCGCCGGGGCTGCTGAAGTCCGGGCTGGAGAAGTCGGGACTGGAGAAACCCGGGCGGGAGAAGTCCGGGCTGTCGTCGTCCTCGGCTCCTCCCGCGCGCTTCGTCGATTCGGTGCCCTCGGTGCCGTCCTGCGGTGCGTCGGTCATGGCCTCGGCCGTCCCCTCCTGGGCCGCCCGCCCGCGCGGAATGAACGCGCGGGCGCCGCGGTTGTCGCCCCTGCACCGTAGAGACTACGAGCAGAAAGGCGCCGCCATGAAGGTTCGCAACTCGCTTCGCTCCCTGAAGGGCCGGCCGGGCGCCCAGATCGTCCGCCGCCGCGGCAAGGTCTACGTGATCAACCGCAAGGACCCGCGCGGCAAGGCCCGCCAGGGCTGACCCCGCCCCGTCCACCCGGCCGCGGCCGCCGCACCGACCCGATCCGGGTCCCGGCGGCCGCGGCCGCGTGCTGCCCGGGCACGCTTCCCCGGGCCCGCCCGGCCGCCCCCGCACGGGGCCGCGCGAACCGTGGGAGGTGGGTCGTCAGTGCCTGGTGGTGGGGGTGGGAGGCGCGGGGCGCGGTGGGGCGTCCGGGGCCGCGGACAGGGGCGCCCGGGAGTGCCCGGATGTGGGAAAGTATTGCCTGCCTGCGGTGCCGGACCGGTCCGCAGAACCGGGAGGACGTACGGGGCGTCCCTTGCCGGTGGGGGGACGACCGGCGGGTATGGGCCCGGCCGGAGACTGCTCGGGGAGGGCGACCGGTGACCGCGGAGATCTACTTCAGCAACAACTACCGCGATCTGTGCCAGGAACAGGGCACGGGCGCGGGGTTCCAGTTCGAGTTCTCCTGCAACCGGTGCAACGACACCTGGCGTTCGCGGTTCGAGGCGTACACCGGCGGGCGGATGGCCAGTTGGGTCGGCAAGGGCGTCAACGCGGCCTGGGGGATGCTCGGTCGGGCCGGCAGCGGCATGTCCACCGCGGCCGACGGCCTCGCCGGAGCCGGATACGGCAGCGCCCGCGACGCGGCGTTCCAGCGCGCGATCAGCAACGCCGAGGGCCACTTCAACCGCTGCCCGCGCTGCACCGGTTACGTCTGCAACCGCTGCTGGAACGCCGGCCAGGGCATCTGCCTGACCTGCGCGCCCGACACCGCCGCCGAGGCGGTCGCCGCCCAGCAGCGCGGCCTCAACGACATGGTCTCCGAGCGCGCCTACGCCGCCGGCCAGAACTCCGGGCAGTCGTTCGCGGTGAACACCCCGCGCCAGCTGGTCTGTCCGCAGTGCAGCGCCGAGACCCACGGTTCGGCCTTCTGCCCCGGCTGCGGCCACCAACTCGCGCAGCAGGACACCTGCGGTTCGTGCAGCGCGCAGCTCCCGGCGGGCGCGGCCTTCTGCCCGGACTGCGGCACCCGCCGCTGACGCGTCCCGCCCGCACCGCCCCGGCGTCGCACCGTACCGCCCCGGCGCGGCCCCGGCGGTGCGCTGCCCTGGCGTACCGGGTGCGGCTCAGGGGCCCTCGCACCGGTCCTGACCTGCGGCATGTGATGCTGGTGGCATGACTGATCGACCCGAGATCGCCGTCGTCCGCTGGCCCGACCGGGACCCGGGCGCGCGACCCCAGGAGGGGCCGGCCGAGCTGCTGGCGGCCTACCATCTGCGGACGCAGGCCGAGAAGGGCGAGGCCGTCGCCGCAGTGGACGACCTGCCGGAGCGCTACCGCGCCGAGATCGCCGACCCGGAGGCCGCGTTCGCCGCCGACGTCGTGCTGCTGGCACTGGGCGGCGACGCGGGGAACGCGGGCGACGCGGCGGTGGGCTGCCTGGTGGTGACCGACCCCGTCGAGGGCGGGGCCGAGGTCAAGAGGCTCTGGACCGATCCGGCGTACCGCGGGCGGGGCGTCGCGTCCGGCCTGGTCCGCGCCGCCCTCGGGTGGGCCGAGCGGAGCGGTGCGCGCACCCTGCGGCTGTCGGTGTGGGAGTGGCGGACCGACGCGATCGCGCTGTACGAGCGGCTCGGATTCACCGTCACCGCGTCGTGGGACGAGCGGGAGCGGCTGGTCTGCATGGAACGCGCCGTCTGAGGACCGCAGCGGGCCGCCGCCGTGGCCGTCCCGCCGTGACGGTTCCGCCGTGACGGTCCGGCCGCGCGCCGCGCCCACTACGCTCGGCGCCGTGACGAAGACGCCCGCGTACCACCTGGACCGGACCAGTGCGCTCTCCTTCGGCTCCGTCAGCGAGCAGTACGACCGGTTCCGGCCCTCCCCGCCGCCCGGACTCGTGGACGACCTGGTCGCGCGTGCGCCCCGCGACGCGCTGGACGTCGGCTGCGGCACCGGCAAGGTCGCCGCCGAACTGGCCGGCCGCGGGACGCGGGTGCTCGGAGTGGAGATCGACGCGCGGATGGCCGCCGTGGCGCGGGGACACGGACTGCCGGTCGAGCTCGGGGCGTTCGAGACCTGGGAAGCCGCGGGCCGCACCTTCGACCTGATCACCTGCGGCGACGCGTGGCACTGGATCGACCCGGCCCGCGGCGCCGAGAAGGCCGCGTCGCTGCTGCGGCCGGGCGGCACGCTCGCCCTGTTCTGGAGCTACCTGCTCCTCGCCGACGACGACGCGGCGCTCTTCCGGCGGCTCTACGACGAGCACGCGCCGCGGGCGAGGACGCACAGCTACCTCCCGCACCAGACACGGAGCGAACCCTTCGAGCCGATCGGGGAGTTCGAGCCGATCGAGGTACGGCAGTACCGCTGGGAGGCGACGGTGAGCGCCGACGACTGGGTCGGGCTCATCGCCACCTTCAGCGACCACCAGGCCCTGGAACCAGGGCAGTTGGCGGCGCTTCAGCGGGCGCTGCACGACGCGATCGAGGGGCTGGGCGGCGGCGTCGGGGTGTCGCGCGGGGTGCACGCGGCGTTCGCGCGGCGTTCGCGCGGCGGCGCTGACGGGCGTACAACCCGTCGCACGCCCGCGCGGAGATGACCCGCAGCCGGCGGGCCGGGGCCGGGGCCCCGGCGGCCGTCAGCCGCCCGCGTTGATGCGGGTCATCTCCGCGCGGGTCACCGCGGAGCGCATGCCCGGGGCGGCCGGCGCGCGCATCCCGGCCAGGTGGATGTCCGTGTAGCGCTGCCAGGCGTCGGGCGTCACGGTGCCGCTGGTCTCCACCACCCCGCGCATGCCCCAGACCAGTGTCATCACGTCGCCGAGTTCGACGTGCGGGTCGATCCGGCCGGACGCCTTCGCCTGGTCGAGGAGCCGGTCGATCAGGTCGCGCAGTTGCTCCACGCACGCGGCCTCGGTGCGCCCGATCAACTTGTGGGCGTAGCCGCGGTGTTCGCTCAGCCAGTGGCCGAAGACCCGTACGAACGCCTCGAATCCGGTGCCGCCCGGGTGGGACAGCGAGATGCGGGCCTGGCCGACCAGCTCGCCGAGGAGTTGCGCGGCGATCTCGTCGACCAGCGCCTCCTTGTTCGGGAAGCGCCGGTAGAGCGTGCCGACCCCGACCCCGGCGCGGGACGCGATGAGTTCCATGCTGGCGTCGGTGCCGTACTCGGTGAGGACCTCGCGGGCCGCGGCGATCACCAGCTGGTGGTTGCGCGCGGCGTCGCGCCGCATCGGCCGGTGCTGCGTGACGTGGTCGGCGCCGGCCGACGGGCCGGCCGCGGCCTGCGGCGCCGGGTGCTCGCCGCACTCGGCGTCGCGCGCGGCGCTGTCCGGTACGGAACCGTGCCCCGACTCGTGCACGGGGTGCTGCGCTGCCATCGTCCACTTCCGATCGTGCGACTCGTCCCGGTGCCGGCCCCTCCGGTGAGGGTGGCACCGGGTCCGCCGGCGCCGGACCTCACTCCGACGTGTCGCTCATGACCGTACCGCCAGGTACCGCCGTGAGCGGCGCGTGCGCCGGCTCGTTCTCCTCCGTCGAGCCCGCCACCAGCGTGCCGCGCCGGCTCACCGGGATCAGCAGCGCGGCGAGCGCGCCCACCAGCAGCGCGACGCCGAGCATCGCGAAGCCGTGGGTGTAGCCGGCCTCGCGCGGCAGGCCGTCGGCCGCCGGGTTGGAGGTGACGACGCTGGCCATCAGGGCCGCGCCGATCGAGCCGCCGATGGTGCGGATGTTGGCGTTCATGCCGCTGGCCACACCGGTCTGCTCGGCCGGCACCGCGCTCACGATCAGGCTCGACATCGCCGCGAAGGCCAGGCCGAAGCCGACGCCCATCACCGCGGTGGCGATGTACAGCTCCCAGGTCGCGGTGTGCGCGAAGGCGAGCAGCGCCATCGACACCGCGCTGATCACCGAGCCGAGCAGCACCACGGTCTTGCCGCCGATCCGGGCGGCCAGGGTGTTGGCGCCCAGGCCCACCAGGAACATCGCCACCGACATCGGCAGCAGGATCAGCCCGGACTGGGTGATGGACGAACCGAAGCCGTAGCCGGTGGACTTGGGGCTCTGCACGAACTCCGGCAGGAACGCGAAGACCGAGTACATGCCGACGCCGAAGAGCAGCGCCACCGTGTTGTTGGTCCACACCGCGGGGCGGCTCATCATCCGCATGTCGATCAGCGGCGTCGCCGAGCGGCGCTCGGTCTCCACCCACGCGACCGCGAGCACCACGGCGGCGACGATCAGGCCGATCACCTTGCCGGAGCCCCAGCCCCACACCGACGCCTGGCTGAGCGCGACGAGCAGAGCCACCAGCCACGCCGACAGCAGCAGCGCCGGCGCCCAGCTGATCCGGCCCGGGGTGCGGCTGCGGGTGGGCGGCACGAAGAAGAGCGAGGCCGCGGCCGCCATGATGGTCAGCACCATCGGCAGCCAGAACAGCCAGTGGTAGTCGAGCGCGTTCACGATCGGGCCGGCCAGCACGATGCCCAGACCGCCGCCGACCGCGACGAGCGAGGCGATCGCCCCGACCGCGCCGCTCATCTTGTCGCGGGGGAACTCGTCGCGGACGATGCCGAAGGCGAGCGGCAGCACGCCGCCGCCGACGCCCTGGATCGCCCGGGCGATGATCATCACCGTCACGTTGGTGGCCAGCGCCGCCAGCAGCGAGCCCGCGGCCAGCGCGACCAGGGTGGCCACGAAGACCGGCTTCTTGCCGACCATGTCGCCGATCCGGCCCATGATCGGGGTGAATATCGAAGCGGACAGCAGGTACGCGGTCAGTACCCAGGTGACCGTGTTCTGCGAGGTGTGCAGGGATGCCTGGATCGTCGGCAGGACCGGGGTGACCAGCGACTGGAGCAGCGCGTAGACGCTGACACTGGCCGCAAGCACCGCGAACGTCACCTGATGGTGCGTGCGCCGGGTCTCGGACGCCATGGAACTCCTTTGAACTGAAGAATGAGGGTGCCTGAGTTCAGGAGAGCTCAGAAGAGGGCGCGGAACCGGAACTGGGGTTCCGCTAAAGCCAGGATAAGCCAACGGGAATGGCGGTTCCGTTTCGTTCCGGTGAGATCTCGCGCACATCGCGCCCCATCCGCCCCCTACGCTGGGCCGGGTGTTCTCCTCCCAGGGCCCGTCCGCGCGTGAACTTGCCGTCCAGGCACTGTCATCCGTCGAGCACGGCTACGACCTGCTCGCGCCGACCTTCGACCACACGCCGTTCCGCACCCCGGACCGCTTCCTCGACGCGACCGAGGCCGCGCTGCGGGCGTACGGGCCGTTCAGGACCGGGCTCGACGTGTGCTGCGGCACCGGCGCGGGCGTACGGGTGCTCGACGGGCTGTGCCCCAACGGCGTGACGGGGACGGACTTCAGCGCGGGCATGCTCGACCGGGCCCGGGCCGCGCACCCGGAACACGGCTGGGTGCGGGCCGACGCGCGGGCGCTGCCGTTCGAGACCGAGTTCGACCTCGCCGTCAGCTTCGGGGCGTTCGGGCACTTCCTGCCCGCGGAGCGGCCCGCGCTGTTCGCCGGGGTGCACCGCGCGCTGCGCTCCGGCGGCCTGTTCGCCTTCCCGATCGCCGCGCCGCCCCCGGTCCGCTCGCCCTGGCACTGGGCGCTGACCGGCTTCGACGCCGCCATGCGGCTGCGCAACGCGCTGTGGCGGCCACCCTTCGTGATGTACTACCGCACCTTCCCGCTGGAGCCGGTACGGGCCGACCTCGCCGCCGCGGGCTTCTCGGTCACCACCCTCGCGCTGGAGGAGTTCGGCCGGCGCCCCGACGGCAGCCCGCGCTGCCGGCTGGTGCTGGCCCGCAGGCTCGGATAGCCGGAGTACGGGCGGGCCGCGTACCGGCGGCCGCGGGCGGGCGTTCTCTGGCGGCCGCGAGGGGTGCCGGGGCGTGGGTACGCCCCCGCCCCGCACCCGCCCGTCGTCCTGCGCTCAGGCCCGGCGGCCGCCGTCGACCGACAGGGCAGTGCCGGTGACGTAGGAGGCGTCCGGCGAGCACAGCCACACCGCCGCGGCGGCGACCTCCTCGGGCTCGGCCGGCCTGCCCAGCGGGGTCGCGGCCACCTGCCGCTCGACCGTCCGCGCACCGGCCGACGCGACGACACCGTCGAGCATGGGGGTCCTCGTCATCGCCGGGCACAGCGCGTTGACCCGGATGCCGTCCGGCCCGTAGTCCACGGCAGCCGCCTTGGACAGGCCGACGACGCCGTGCTTGCCGGCCACGTACGCCGGGGATCGCGTACAGGCCGCCGTTGGAGGCGACGTTGACGATCGCCCCGCCGCCGCGCCGCTTCATGGCGGGCAGTTCGTACTTCATGCACAGCCAGGTGCCGATCAGGTTGACCCGCAGCACGTGCTCCCACTCCTGGACCGTCATCTCCGTCAGGACCCGTTGGTGTGAGGGGACTCCGGCGTTGTTGACCGCGAAGTCGAGCCCGCCGAACGTCGCCACGACCTGGGCCACGGCCCGCCGCACGGACTCCTCGTCGCCGATGTCGACGGCCACGGCCTCGGCCCGGCCGCCCTCCCGCGCGATCAGCTCCACGGTCCTGCGGGCACCGTCCTCGTCGAGGTCGAGTACGGCGACCGCGGCCCCGCGCCGGGCGAACTCCTGCGCGCCGGCCCGCCCGATCCCGCTGCCGGCGCCGGTGACCAGCCCCGCCTTGCCCGCGTAGCCGCTCCCGCTCATGCCAGCGGCTCGTGGTTGGCCCAGATCGCCTGGTACGGATAGCGGCTCTGCCAGCGCCTGATGAGATCGACCGTCCCGGGCAGGGCGAAGGTCGCGTTGAGGGCGTCGAGGTCGGCCACGCGCAGTTGCAGGATGGCGCTGGCCACCGCCACCGGGGCGTGGTCGTCGCCCGGGACGCGGATGTGGTGCCGGGCCGCGACCGACTCGACCGTGCCGGAACCCGTCACGAGCTCCTCGAACTCCTTGATGTACGCGTCCAGCTCGCTCGCGGGAATCGGACTGTCGAACGCAACGATCATCGTGTGGTGAATCATGCCCCGAGTGAACAGGCACTTCTCGCGCGCGTCCAAGATCCATCCGTTTCCGATCCATGCCTGGTGGGAATGGATCGGGCGGTAGGCTTGCGGCATGGCCGAACTGGAGACACGCGAGCTGGAGTACTTCGTCGCCGTGGCCGAGGAACTGCACTTCGGGCACGCCGCGGCCCGCCTGGCGATCGCGCAGCCGGCGCTGTCCAAGGCTCTCCGGCGGCTGGAGTCCCGGCTCGGCGTGAAGCTGCTGGAGCGCTCCAGCAGGCACGTCGCCCTCACCCCCGCCGGCGAAGCGCTCCTGCACCACGGCCGGCACGCGCTCAACGCCGTCAGCGCGGCTGCCGAGAAGGCCCGCCGGGCCGGCGACCGGCACGACCACCTGCGCCTGGTGATCAAACCCGGCGGGGACGGCAACCTCCTGTCCGGCATCCTGGCCGCCTACGCCGACCGGCCCGACGCCCGCCAGGTGGACATCCTCTTCGGCGGAGCCACCGACCGCGCCGACCATGTCCGCGACGGCCGCGCCGATGTCGCCCTGCTGTACGCGCCGTTCGACGACATGACCGGCCTGGACCACGAAACCCTGGCGGTCGAGGGCCGTGTCGCGATCCTGCCGCCGGGCCACCGGCTCGCCGCCCGCTCGGAGGTCACCCTCGCCGACCTCGCCCAGGAGTCGCTGCCCCGCTGGAAGGGTGTGCGCTGGACCGGAGCGCCCGAGGCCCGGCCGGGGCCCGAGGTCGCGGACGCGGCCGAAGCCCTGCAGATGATCAGGCTGGGACGCACCATCGCGCTGTTGCCGCGCTCGCTGGCCCAGCCCCTGCACCCCGACCTCGTCTACCGGCCGGTGACCGACGCGCCCACCAGCGCACTCGTCCTCGCGTGGGCGCAGGACGACCGCCGCCGGCTGGTCGCCTCCTTCGTCGCCGCCGCGGTGGACGCGGCGAGGACGGCGTGAACCGGTGCGGGGCGCTGCGCGGGCATTCCGGGGTCGGCCGGGCCGTCCTCAACGGGCTTCGCCCGTGCCCCCGTTCGGACGGGCCGGGCGGCTGTGCCCCCGCTGATCCGGGCGGGCGGACAGCGGCGGACCGGCGCACAGCGCGTCGACGTCGGGAGAGATGACCTCCCGGGTGCGGCGGCCGAGGATGCCGCCGGCGGTCCGGCCCCGGCCGGTCCGGAAGGCGGAGACCCCGCGCTCCGCGCCGCCGCGCCGGAGTCGCCGTCCACCGAGCGGGCGGAGCCGTGCGCGGTGAGCAGGCACCGGACGGTGGTTGCGGCGTCGCCGTGGTGTGCGTGGTGGGATCGGCGGTGGGTGGTGTGGTGATGTGTCGTGGGGCGGGGTGGTCCGTGGGGGAGAAGGCGGGTTGTTCCGGCGGTGGTTGCGGCGTCGCCGGGGTGTGGGTGGCGGGATCGGCGGTGGGTGGTGTGGTGATGTGTCGTGGGGCGGGGTGGTCCGTGGGGGGAACGTGGGTTGATCCGGCGGTGGTTGCGGCATCGCCGGGGTGTGCGTGGCGGGATCGGCAGTGGGCGGTGCGGTGATGTGTCACGGGCGGGGTGATCCGTGCGGGAGAACCGCGTCGGCTCCGGTGCCGGTTCCGGCAGGCCGGTCCGCAGCAGGACCGGCCGCATCGCGTCCCCGTGCGTGGGCAGGTCCCGAGGCGTTGGCTCGGCGCGCAGGGCGGTGTGCTCGGTCTCGCGGACGGCGGGCGGGGCGGCCCGGCTTGGGGGTTTGGGGCTGGGCGGCTTGGTCGCGTCCAGCCGGACCCGAGGTGTTGGCTCGGCGGGCAGGGCGGTGTGCTCGGTCTCGCGGACGGCGCGGGCGGCTTGGTCGTGCCCGCCCTCGCTCGTGGCGTGTGCGGCCGCCGCTCGTGCTGGGGCCGGCCGCCATCTCCGCCAGGACCGCGCGGGCATGGTCGTGCGCGACCGGTCATCCCCTCCGTCCGGGCCGGAACGCGTCCGTGGTGCGCGGCCGGGATGCGTGAACCGGGTGGGGTGAACGGGGCCGTAGGGCCTGGTGTTCCGCCGGTCGGGCGGCCCGGTCGGGGCGGTCGCGCGCGGCGGGCGGCGGGGCCGGGGGTTCGGCGCACACATGTGCGGACCTGCGCGCATAATGCCCGGGTGACGACGAGTTCGCCGCTTCTCGCGGACATACCCGCCCGGCCGTGGCTCACCCCGGACACCGCGCGGTGGGCGGGCGCGCGGGCGGGGCGGTGGGCGCACCCGCTGGGGCCCGCGCTGCTGCTCGTCGTCGGCGTGGTCGCGGCGATGGCGAACGCCCCCGATCCGGTGTGCACGCCGCAGGCGCCCTGCGGCGAGCAGTGGACCGACGCCATCATCACCATGCTGTTCTGGCCGCAGTTGTGGTGGCTGTTCGTGCTGCCCGAGGCGGCGGTGCTGTGCGGGCTGCTGCTCGTCGGCTGCATGGCCGACCCCAGCATCTGGGAGGGCGGCACCTCCCTGCGGATCGCCGACGGGGTCGTGGTCGCCGGGTTGTGCTGGGGACTGGCCGTGTCGGTACGGAAGTTGGTGCTGCGGCGGGCCCAGCGGCGCCGGTTCCGCGAGGCGGCCGGCGGCATCACCGCCCGGGCCCCCGTCCTGGCGTGGACCGCGCGCCCGAAACGCGGCGCCGTGCGGTGGGTGGTGGGCGCGGCGATGTGCGCTGCGGCCGCCGCCTTGACGGTATCGATCGTCCAGGCCGACCGGGCGGACGACCGCGCCGCGCGCACCGCCCCGGCCGTGGACGCCCGCGTCGTGGCGTTCCACTCCGGCGAGGGCACCCTGGTGGTGCGACTGCCCGGCGAGCGGCGCCGGCACCACTTCGACGTCGAGGGCGACTACCGGAACCTCAGCACCGTGCGGGTGCTGCTGCCCGGCGGCGGCCGCGTCCTGCTGGCGGCCGAACCGTACGGGGACCGCGCCGACCGGCAGTTGCTCGCGCTCGTGCTCGGCGGCCTCGGGGTGGTCGCCGTCAGCTCCGGGCTGGTGGCCGCCGGCCGCGCGGCCCGGCTGCGGCGCGGACCCGTGCCCGTGCTGCGGGTACTGGCCCGGGTGCGCGGCGGCAGCACGGAGGTCTTCGCCCACGACGACACGGCCGGTGCGCACGCGGTGCTCCACTACGCCCCGCACCACGACCCGCCCGCGCCGCTGCGCCAGGCGCTGATGTTCGCCGACGGCGCCGAGGGCGGCGAGTTGCTGCTGGCGGTCCGTACGGAGAACGGCCGTTGGTACGTCGATGCCTCGGCGGGGCCGATCCGGATCGGCGCGGAGGACGACCCCGACGAGGACGACGAGGACGAGGACGGCGCCGGCGACGGGGGAGCGGCCACGGCGGGCGGGGGCGGGGGCGGGGGCGACGGCGCCGACGACGGCTTGACGGTCAAGGAGCGCTGGGCCGCCGAGGCCCGTGTCCAGGACGCGCTGGCCGCGATGCGGCGGCCGGGCGCGGCCCTTCCCACCCGGTGGCACGCGAGCGGGCTGTCCCTGACCGGTGCGATCACCATGTTCGCGGTGGTGCCGGCCGTCGGCTTCGGTTTCCTCGAGCACTCCACGTCGTGGCGGATCGTGTGGGCGGCCCCCGTCGCCCTGGCCGGGCTGGTGGGCCCGTTCGCCGTCCTGACCTGGCGGATCAGCGCCGGCCCCGCGGGCCTGCGGGTGCGGCGGCACGTCGTCAGCCGCCAGGTGCCCTGGGAGCGGCTCGTCGGCGCCGACTACTCCGGCGGCGTGCTCACGCTCCGCCTGCGGCCGGCCGAAGGCCCGCTCCACGCGGGGCAGTTCCTCGACAGCAGCGGCGCGCACCAGGACATCACCCTCGACCAGGTCGGCCTCGGCCGGCTGGACGTCCGCGCCGGGCGCCAACCGGCCGCCGAGCGCGCCGCGGCCGAGATCACCGCGATGATCCGCGACCCGTCGCTCCGCCCCGCCGCCGCCTCCGACCGTCCGGCCGGCGGGCGTTGACCGGCGGGAGACCCGAAACCGGCCCCCGGGCACGCCGGTTGGGCACAGCCGGGCGGCCGGGAGGCAGCCGGCCCGTCCACGGAAGGCGCCGGTCCTGACCGGTCCTGACCGTTCGCCGGCACGCGGGTCCCGTATGCTGCCCCGATGCTGCATGTGGAGATCGACGGCGCGGTGCCCACCACGGCGCAGCTCCATCGGGTGGCGGTCGTCAACTACGGCCACTTCACCTCGATGCAGGTGCGGGGGAACCGGGTCCGCGGCTGGGAACTGCACCTGCGGCGGCTCGACGAGGCGTCGCGGGAGATGTTCGGGGCGTCGCCGGGCGCGGAGCGCGTCGGCGGACTGCTGCGCCACGCGCTGGCCGGGGCACCGCGCGAGGTGTCCGCACGGATCGCCGTCTTCGCCCGCGGCGGCGACGTCTCGGTGCCCACGGACACCCCCGACCTCGGCGTGATGGTGTCGCTGACCGACCCGGTCGCCGAGACGCGCCTGCCGCCCTGGCGGGTGCGCGCCATGCCCTACCTGCGGGACGCTCCGCACCTGAAGCACACCGCGACCATGGGGCTCAGCCGCACCCGGCGTGCGGCCAGGGCGGAAGGCTTCGACGACGCGCTCTTCACCGGGCCGGACCGGCTCGTCCTGGAGGGTTCCATCTGGAACCTCGGCCTGTGGGACGGCGAGACCGTCACCTGGCCGCAGGGCCCGAAGCTGCCGGGCATCACCGAGCAGCTTCTGACGGCGGGGCTGGACCGCATCGGCGCGCCCACCCGCACCCGGCCGCTGCGGGTGGACGAACTCGCCGGATTCCAGGCCGCGTTCGCCTGCTACTCCTGGTGCCCGTCGCAACCGCTCGCGGACGTGGACGACATCGCCTTCGTGAACCCGCCGGCCGCGTACGCGCTGCTCGACGAGGCATGGGCCGCGGTGCCCTGGGAGACGGTCTGACCTCCGCCCGAGGAGCGGGGCCCCGCGGCGCCGCCCACCCGGCCCCGCGGCACGCTCATCCGCCCGACCGGGTCAGCCGCACCTCCTCCACGCGGGACGGCCGCAGCAGCACCGGGCCGAGCAGACCGGACACCTGCGCGTCGCCGTGGGCGTTGGCGCCGGTGTTCGTCACCCGTACCCGTATGGTGTTCGCGCCCGCGTGCAGCGCGTCGGTCACGTCGAACCGGTAGGGCGCCCACAGCCGGGACGGCAGCGCGACACCGTTCACCTCGACCTCCGCGACATCGCGTACGGCGCCGAGGTCGAGCGTCCACCGCCGTCCGGACAGCGTGGCCGCGGGAAGGGTGAAGGTCCGCTCGTACGACGCCGCGCCCGACCACGACGGGTCCAGCTCCGTCCACGAGCCCAGCGGGCGGTCCGCCGCCGGTGCCCCGCCGGTGTCGAAGCGGAAGCTCCAGTCGCCGTCCAGCGCCACCGCCGCGAGCGGGTCGGTGACGTCCAGGCTTCCCGCGAAGCGGCGGCCCCCGTCCTGCGCGGTGACCCGGACCGTGCCCGGCGCCGTCACCTGGACCGTCGCCACCGCGGCCGCGCCGCGCACCCGCACCTGCCGCACCGGGACGTTCGCCGCGATCGCGTGCGCCGGATCACCCCCGGACGGCTGCCGGAAGACCACCAGCACCGCCTGCCCGGCCTCCAGCGCGAGCGGCACCGCCGTACCCCCGCCGCTCCGGCCGGGGAACGCCGCCGGGTGCCACACCCCGGCGGGCGCCGCCGCGCCGGTGTCCGGGTCGCAGACCAGCGGCACCCCGATCGCCGGGAAGACCGCGGTCGACTCCACCGCCGCCGCGTGCTCGTTGTTCACCAGGAACGACTCCTCGCCGCCCTGCGCCAGCCGCAGCACCCGCACCTCCGGCACCGGCGGCGTCAGGACGGCCGCCGCCGCGCCCGCCGCCACCACCCGCGCCGCCGCGGCCGGGGCGTCCGCCGCCCGCAGCGCCCGCTTCGCCCGGCGGCCCGAGAACAGCGCGGACAGCGCGCCGGCCAGGTCCGCGTCACGACCGGCGGCCTCCTTCGCCGGCAACGCGCCCACGGCCACCAGCGTGCCGCCGCCGTCCACGAACGCCGTCAGCGCCGCAACGGCCGCCAGCGACAGCAGGGGAGTCTCCGGCAGCACCGCCACCGTGTAGCGCCCGTGCCCGACGGTGAGCGCGCCGCCCGATGTCCGCGCGTGCTCGATCAGCGCCGGGTCACCGGTCAGCGCACCCTCGTCCACGAAGTCGAAGTCGATCTGGCGGTCCTCCAGGGCGTGCACCGCGCCGATGAACGCGTCGTCGATCGCGGTCCGCTCCGGCCGGTCCTGGTACGCCTCGGCGGCCCGCTGCGGCTGGAGCAGCGCGGTCCGCGCCGCCGGGGTGCCGCGCGCGGCCTGCACCAGCCGCCCGATCCACTCGTTGAGCGGCGCCGACACGTTCCACCACGGGTTCTCCGGCTGGAACGGCGGCGCGAAGACGATGTCGCCGGAGTCGGAGAACCGCGCGTGCAGCAGCACCTTGTTGATGCCCCGCACCACGAACGCCCCGATCACCTGGCGGGTGAAGGACGGCGTCACCTGCCAGCCCGCGGCGCCCATCGCCTCCAGGTAGACCCGCTCCCTGCCCACCTGGTGGGCCGCCGACGCCGGCCAGCGCGGCAGGGTGCGGTAGTAGCCGCGCTGGAACTGGTCGGAGATCAGGTCGGTGCCCGGCACCTGCGCCCACTGGTGCGCGGTGTTGAGGTTGCCGGTGCTCTTGATCTGCTCGGCCGGACCGTACTCGTCCCACAGCGGGTTGGAGATCAGCTCCAGGCCGTGCCGGCCGGTCCAGGTGCCGATCCCCTTGTAGTAGGCGTCGGAGAAGCGGTTGGACACGGCCCGCCAGAACAGCCCGCGCAACTCGCCGCCGTGCTCGCCGAGATCGGTGAACACGGCCGACAACACGGTGCCGAGCCCGGCGGGTCGGGGCTTCCCGCCGTCCTTTCCGGCGGCCTTTCCGCTGCCGTGGCCGGTGCCGCCGCGCCCGGTGCCACCGTGCCCGCTACTGCCGGCGCCTGCCGCCGCGTCGCGGGCGAGTTCGCCGGCCAGCCGGTCGATCTCCGCGGCCAGCGTCGGCGACCACGGCACCTGCGCCCACTCCGCGGACGCGGACGCCACGAACGGCTCGTCGTCGGCGAAGCCGCGCAGCACCCCGCCGACCGCCCACGGGAAGCGCCGGACGTACTCGCCCGGCACGGCGTCCATGAACAGGCCCACCGCCTCGTCGTCCATCAGGTCCAGGTAGTCGCGCCGGCTGCCGCCGGAGTCGGCCAGCGTGCGCACGCTGAACACGTCGAGCTGCCACCGGCCTTCCGGCACCGTCCACACCGCTCCCGCGCCCACCGAACCGGTCAGCTCCACCGTCCGAGCCACCGCGTCCCCGTCCGCGTCCAGCGGGCGGGCCGAGGCGGCGAACGTCTCGCCCAGGTCGGAGGGCACCGCGAAGTCCAGGACGGCGGAGGGGTCGTCGAACGCACCCGTGTACCACCGGCCGCCGTCCGCGCCCGTCACGGTCAGCGCGGCCCAGGACGAGCGCTGCGTCGCCGTCGCCCGTACCCCGACCGTCCCGGCGGGATGCGAACCGTCGGTGACCGGGCCCAGGTCGGTGCCGTCCAGCGACGGCGTGATCCGCTGCCCCTCGACGGTGACCTGGAGCCGGTGGTCGGCGCCGGGGTCGAAGCCGGCCACCGCGGTGCCGGCGCGCAGCAGCGAGAACGCGCCGCCGGTCTGCCGCCACACGTCCACCCCGCCGTCGGCCCGCAGGTCCGCGAGGTAGCCGTTGTACGCGTCGGCGCAGCGGACCATCAGCCCGGCGGTGCCCGACTCGACGCGGACCGTGCCGGACACCGTGTAATCGCCCCAGCCGGCACCGTCCTTGAGCACGCGCACGCCGTCGTACGCGGCCGCGTCCACCACGAGCCGGCCGCCGGCGACGGAGAGCGCGGCGGCGGCCAGCGGCACCCGGGCGCCTCCGGTCACCTGACTGCCGGTGTGCACCACGCACTTGGTGCGCAGGTCGGGGCGCGGCCGGTAGGTGCGGGTGCCGACCGTACCGCCCTCGGCCACGAGACCACCGGCCCGGCCGCTGGGGAAGAAGTCGTCGTTGAAGAGCCAGATCCGCATGCCGTGCCGCTGGGCCTCGCGCAGGGTGTGCTCGACCACCGCGAACCAGTCCTCGGTGAAGAACGCCGGCTGGAGCGCGCCGGTGTCGAACGGGAAGACCAGCACCTCGCTGATGCCCTTGGCACGCAGATCGGCGAGCGTGGAGTCGATCAGGTCGTCGGTGACGGCGCCGTTCCAGAACCACAGGACCAGCGGCATGCTGTCCGCCGGCGGATCGGCGAACCTCCCCGTGGAGAAGGCTCCGTGGGTGGTGCCGGGTGCGGTGCCGGGTGCGCTCGCGTAGGCGGGCTGCCAGAAGCTCCCCACGGTGCCGGCGGCCGCGGCGGCCGCCGCGACCTGGAGCACCCGGCGCCGGGAGACGGGTGGACGGGCACTGCCGCCGGACGTCGGACAGCCGTCGTCGTTCATCGGATTCCCTCCGTGGAGCATGCGTCCGACACACCGGCCCCGCGCGCACGCGGCCCCGGATGTCCTCCGCCGGGCCGCCTTTCCCGGCGGACGGAATGAAATGATTCAAACGAATCGTCAGGGACGCTAGGGCAGCCGCCGGGTGGGCGTCAATGCTCGTGCGCGGATCGGTTGATGGGGTCGGCGCAGTTGAAGGCGTGCCGAGTGGTGTATGCCGGTCCGGTCCGGGCCGCCCGCCGCTGGACCGGGGCTGGGTGTGGTGGCGGTGGGAAGGAGGGCGCGGAATTGAACGATTCAGTGCGGTGGCGGGGGTGAGGCCTCGACGGGCGCGGGGTGTGGGGCGCAGGGTGCGGGGGAAGCGTGTGCGGGGGGTGCCGCGTACGCGTCACGCCGGCGCCGTCCGGCCCACCGTGCGCGGACCGCCCCGGTCAGCCGTGGGCGGCGCGGGCGCGGAAGGCGTCGGCGATGTCCTGGCGCAGCAGGTGGCCGAATCCGGCGGAGCGCAGGCGCTGCGCCAACTCGGCTTCGGTGAGGCCGAGTTCGGTGGCGGTGGCGCCGAAGTGCCAGTCGTTGGCGGCCAGCCGGCTGAGCAGGTGGCCGCGCCGCACCTGGGCCTCGGACAGCCGGAACGTCTTGAGGTAGGCGACGCGCCCGTCACGGGTCGTGATCGCCTCGCCGATGTGGTTCTCCCGGCGCGGCAGGAAGGCCGGCCGGAACCGTTGGAGCGTGAACGGACCTGCCCGGTAGACCCGTTGGGCGCGGTACTCCGCGTCCAGCAGCCCCGCGGCCATCGTGCCGTCGTGGAACTCCCGCCAGCCGCGCTCCTCCCGGGCGACGGCGGCGCGCAGTTCCGGCAGCGACCCGGGCTCGCCGAGCGCGGGCCTGAACTCCGGCACCGGCGAGCCGAACAGGGCGTACTGGTGGACGAGTTCGCCGTACAGGTCGAGCAGGAGGGTGTCGTGCAGGGCCCGGTAGTCCTCCGGGTGGGGCACCGCGAACACGGCGGCCAGCGCGTCCGCGACGTAGACCGCCGTCCCGCACTGCCCGGGGTGCACCTCGAAGATCCGCAGCGCGTCGTCGAGTCCGCTCACCTCGGCGCCGCGGTACGCCTCCTCCGCCCGCGGCGACAGCCCGCGCCGCAACGCCTGCCGGGACCACTCCGCCCAGGCGATGGACGGACCGCCGAAGTGCAGGCTCAGATAGCCCTCCAGCGCCAGGTGCAGCGGCAGGAACCGCAGCCGGTGCTTCGCCTCGCGGCGGGCCATCCGCCGGTGCAGGGTGAGCGGCACGCAGGAGAGCGGCGGCTCGCCGTGTCCCTTGCCGCCCGCGCGCCCGCCCCGGCCCGGTGCGCCGCCGCCGTCGGGCCCGCCGCGCAACTGCGTGCCGTACGCGGCGGCCGGACCGGTGTGCCCGGTGTCGGCGCCCCAGTCCGCGACGAAGCCGTGCGGGATGTAGGAGGTGTACGCGGTGCGCGGGCCGACGGCCACCACGCCGTACCCGTCGCGGTACAGCTCGGCGTGCAGCCGCAGCCCCTCGACCGGCTCGGCCCGCAGCAGCGGGACGAGCCGGACACCGCCCCACACCTGGGCGGGGCCGGGTTCGAGGCCGGCCAGGTCCAGCCGGAAGGTGCCGCTCATGCCGTGCCCCCGGCGGTCTCGGCCGCCCCGGCGGCGGGCTCGGCCGGGAAGCGCTCGGGCGCCGCCGCCAGGAACTCCGCGACCCTCGCGTCCAGGTGCGCCCGCAGCCGCGGCAGCCCGGTGCGCCCGGTGGCGAACGCGGCCAGCTCGACCAGCGCCGGCAGGTCCTCCGCGTCGCGGATGCCCGCGGTCGGCACGGCGGGGGACAGCCGGCGCACCTCGAACTCCCGCGCGTCGTAAACCGGGTTGAGGTGGACCACGTCGGTACGGCCGGCAGGGTCGATACGGGTGCGCCACACCCGCAGCACCTCCGCGGCCAGGCCCGGCGGCGCGTTGTCGAAGCCGTCGGAGACCACCAGCAGCAGGTCGGGCCCGGTCTCCAGCGCGTCCAGCAGCCGGGCGCCGAGCGGGGTGGGCCCCTGCGGACGGGCCAGCAGCGCGTCCGTACGGCCCGAGGTCCACAGCGCCCGGTACGAACCGGCCAGCGCCGCCAGCAGGAAGTGCGCGGCGAGCGCGACCGCCAGCGGCCGGCGCCGCTTCTGGCCGGACGCGTACGCGGAGTACGAGTCGTCGAGCACCGCCGTCACCCGGCCCCAACTCCCGGCCCGCGTACCGGCGGTACGGCGCGCGGCGGCGGTCAGGGCGGCGGTCAGCTCGGCCCGCCGCTCCACCCGGTCCGGGGCCGGCAGCCCCAGGACGTAGGAGGCGAGCCGGGTCAGCGGCATCCGGGCCAGGTCGGTGCGGACCGCCTCGGCGCCGGCGCGCTTGGCCGACTCCTGCAGGCGCAGCCGCTCCAGGCGGGTCAGCCGCGGCGCGATCCGCTCCAGGAACACCTCGCGGGCGATGCCGTGCCGCGCCGCGAACCCCTCCGCGACGGTGAACGGCAGCTCGTAGAGCGCCGCCTGCTCGTAGCGGGCCCGGCGGCGCGCGTCCAGCAGCGGGTGGCGAAACCGGGTGCGGCTGCGCGGCGCGAACAGGAACGGCCCCAACTCCTCGGTGGCCGAAGGCAGATGGGCGTGGCGCAGGGCGCCCTTCACCCCCGCGCGGTACTTCACCGCGTCGAACGCCGGGTCGGGCCGCGTGGCGAGCCAGTCCCGGATGATCGCCCGGGTACGGCGGTTGTTCACCCGGGCCGCGCGCAGCTCGCCGAACAGGGCGTACACCCGCTGCGGCGGGAGCAGTTCGAGCCGCCGGGCGATCAACGCGCCCTCGGTACGGCGCTGTTCGGGGCCCGCCTCGCCCGCGGTCTCCAGCAGGTGCCGGACGATCAGCGCCGCGTTGTGGTCGTTGACGCCCAGCGCGAGGGCGGCCGCGTACAACTCCCGGTAGTTGCCGAGCATGTACGCGTGCAGGAAGTCCAGGGACATCCGCTGCCGGTCCGCTCCGCTGTGGAACTCGCGCTGGCCGGTCGCCGTGACCGCCGCGTTCACGAACAGCAGCACGTCCTCGGCGGCCACCAGGCCCTCCGGCGCAGCCGGCACCGCGCACCCCCTCCATGGCGACGGACGCCGGCCGGGGTGTGAGGGCGCGAGCTGCGAATCATTGCTTTACAGGCAGGTTCCGGAAGTCGCACCGGAGTCCCGCGGCCGGCCCTCGTACGGTAACAGCAGGGGTCCGCGCGGCTCTCCCGCATTTCGCCCGGCCGCTCCCGCGCCGGGTCCGACCCGCGTCCGACCCGGGTTCGCCGCCGCGCCGCCGCCGTACGACGGCCGGGTTCGTACGGGCGCCGGGTGCGGGCTACTCGGCGGTGCGCGGCGCGGGGGCCGGCGGGAACTCGGCCTTGCGCAGGCGGTACACCTGGAGCCGCAGGTCGTAGTACTTCTCGGTCTCGCCGACCCACTCCATGCCGACCCGCCGGGCGGTGGCGGCGCCGCGCTCGTTGCGGGGGCGGACGACGGCGAAGATCTCGTCGACGCCCGCCTCGAACGCGTAGTGCGCCACGGCGTGCCCGGCCTCCGAGGCGTACCCCTGGCCCCACGCGGTGGGGGCCAACTGCCAGCCGACCTCCAGGTCCACGCCGTACGGGGGCAGCGGGAGCAGGGCCGCGCCGCCCACCAGCTCGCCGGTGTCGCGGCGGGTGACGGCCCAGCGCCCGGCCGGGGGCTCCATCTCCTCGCAGTTCGCCCGCCAGCAGGCGAGCAGGTCGCGCATCGCTTCGGCGTCCGGGGTGCGGGTCATGGCCGGGGCCAGCCAGCGGGTCACCTCGTCGGCGCCGTACACCGCGAGGGCGCCAGCGGCGTCGTCGTCCTGCCACGGCCGCAGGACCAGCCGCGGAGTCAGCACGCGTGCGCCGTCGACCTCGACGCGGTATTCGCTGTCGGCCACGTGACGCCTCCTGCGTGATTCGGGGGACTCGGCGGATCGTAGCTCACCCGGGTGCACCTGGCCGCACCCCACCCGCGGTGCGGGCCGCCGAGTGCCCCTTTTGACGCATCGCCCGCGCCTCGCGCGGCCGGGTCCGGGCTACGCCCCGGGTGCGCGACGCCCGACCGGCGGGGCGGTCAGCCCGGCCAGCACGAAGGCGACGACGGTGCGGGTGTCGGGGAAGGCGTGGTTCTCGGCGGCCGTGCGCGCCAGCGGGCGCCCGTAGACCTCCAGCACCAGGGCGGACGCCAGCGCGCACCGCTCGGTGACTTCCTGCGGGGTCAGCTCGGGCAGCGCACGGCCAAGCCGCACCTCGAAGGGAGCGGGGGTGTAGGGCGTCGAGACGTTCGGAAGCTGGCCGGCGGGCAGCGCCGTACGCGCCAGCAGGTGCACGAGCACGCGGCCGTCACGCGTCCCGACCAGCTCGGCGAACGGCTCGACGAGCCCCGCCGCCAGGTCCTCGGCGCCGGCGCCGTCCTCGGGCACGCGGTCCCACCAGGACCGCCACACCGGGCTCAGCTCCTGTTCGAGCAGTGCCGAGATCAGGCCCTCGCGGGAGCCGAAGTGGTAGTGGACCGCCCCCGGGTTCAGCCCGGCCGCCGCGTTCACCGCGCGCAGCGAGACCTGGTCGGCGCCCTTCTCCAGGAACAGCGTCTTGGCGGCGGCGAGGAGGCGTTGCCGCGTCGTGGTGTCCGGATGACTCACGGAGCCATTGCACCACAGGTGACGTGGGTCATGACGTCATTCAATCAGTGATTGAACTACGATCGAAAACGGTGACGGGACGCCCGTGACCGACAAGCACCACCACGGTCGCCACGGTGACCGAGCACCGCACGAAGGAGATTCACCATGGGTACATACGCCGTCACCGGCTCGGCCTCGGGCATGGGCGCGGCCAGCGCCGCCCGGCTGCGCGCCGCGGGACACCGCGTCATCGGAGTGGACCTGCGGGACGCCGACGTCGTCGCCGACCTGGGTACGGCCGAGGGCCGGGCGCACGCCGTCCGGGAGGTCATCCGGCTCGCCGGCGGCCGGCTGGACGGTGTCGCGGCGGTGGCGGGCGTCGGACCGCAGATGCGTGACGCCGGCGTCGTCGCCTCGATCAACTACTTCGGCCCGGTGGCCCTGCTGAACGGGCTGCGCCCGGCGCTGGAGGCCGCCGGCGGGGGACGCGCCGTGGTGATCAGCTCGAACTCCTCGACCACCGTGCCGATGATCGACGAGCCGCTGGTGGAGCTGATGCTCGCCGGCGACGAGCAGGCGGCCCGGGAGCACGCGCGGGCCGGGCAGGGCGGGTTGCCGGCCGAACTCGCCGCGAACAGCCCGAGCATCAGCGCGTACGCCACCTCGAAGTTCGCTCTCTCCCGGTGGGTGCGGGCCACCGCGGTCGTGCCGGAGTGGGCACGCAGGGGCATCACCCTCAACGCCATCGCCCCCGGCGCCGTGATCACCCCGCTGATGACCGGCTCCACGATGAAGGAGGAGGACCTCGACCCGGACGCCTTCCCCACCCCGATGCCGCTCGGTGTGTTCGGCCACCCCGAGGACATAGCCTTCTGGGTCGACCAGTTCCTGCGCCCGGAGGCCCGCTTCACCACCGGCGCCCTGCTGACGGTCGACGGTGGCACGGATGCGGCGATGCGGCCGGACTCCCAGCCGACGGTGATGCCCGCGCGCCGGCGGTGACCGGCCGACCCGGGTGCCGGTGCGCGTCGGCCGCCACCTGACCGATGTCGGGCGACCCCGAGCGAGCCACCCGAGCGAGCCACCCGGGCGGATCGTGCCACCCGGGCGGACCGTGTCGCCCGGGTGGACCGGGTGCCGTCAGCGACGTGCGTCGGACCGCTTGCGGTGCAGCGTGAACTTCTCGAAGACCGAGAGCTCGCCGGCGGGCTTGTCCACGTTGTAGTACGTGACGTGCAGGCGGGTGGTGTCGCCGGGGAAGCGGCCCGGGTCGACGGTGAAGGCCGCGAAACCGTACGGGTGCTCGATGTCGCGCACGCCCGTCCAGACCGCCTCCTCCTTGACGTAGGTCGGCGCGCGCTTGCCGCCTTCGGGGCGGCTGTCGGCCACCGCCGTGAGGACCTTCGCGGTGCCGTCCTTGAAGAAGGACTGGTTGGTGGTGCCGGAGACACCGCCGCCGCCGAGCACCATGTGCACGGTGCCCAGGCCCGTGTCGATGTCGTCGGTGCGGGTGGACGCCGGGTTCGGGGTCAGCGTCTCGCTGCCGCTGACGACGCCGCGCACGGCGAGCGACCGCTCGTAGTTGTGCTCGTGCCCGCAGACGACCAGGTCGACCTGGTAGCGGTCGAAGAGCGGGCCGTACTTGGCGCGCAGGCCCAGGTCGGCGCCGTTGGCGTCGGAGGAGGAGATCATCACCTGGTGCATGGCGACGACCACCCAGTCGATCTCGCGGTCCGCCCGGGCGGCCTTCAACTCCCGCTCCAGGAAAGCGAGCTGGCGTCCGCCGGAGTAGCCGTTGATGTAGAGGTCGCCGCCGTCCTGCAGGCAGTTGTCGTCGTTCTGGAGCACGATGACCCGCACCGAGCCGGCGGTGAACGCGTACCACAGGCCGGCGAGTTCGGCGTCGGTCTCGGTCGACGGCAGCGCGAAGTACGTCTGGTAGGCGCCCAGTCCGATCGGGCCGTTGCCCGACTCGATCTCGTGGTTGCCCGCGGCGGGCATCCACGGCCGGAAGCGGGCCGAACGCGTGTTGTTGGTGAAGAAGTTGTTCCAGGTCCGCACCCGGTCCAGGTCCAGGTTGGCGTAGCACAGGTCGCCGTTGAGCAGGTGGAACAGCGGCGCGACCTGCTCGATGCCGGTGACGATGTCCTTCGTGGCGGGCGTGGAGTTGGCGTCCAGCGCCACGGTGCCGTCGGCCGCCCAGGTGACCTGCGGTGCCGACTGGTCGCCGAAGCTGGTGAAGGTGAGCGGCTGCCGGCCGCGCGGCGCGGTGGCGAAGGTGCCGCTGTCGGGGGTGGCACCGTCGTGCGAGACGACGTAGAAGTACTGCTTGCCGGGGGAGAGCCGGTTCAGTGCCGCGTGGTGGACGTAGACCTTCCGGCCGGACTTGCCGTCGGCGTAGACGCGGGTGACCGCGTCGGCGCCCGAGCCGAGGCCGTGGTCGAGCGTGCCGTACATCACCCGGGGCCGCTTCACCGGGGCGTCGGTCAGCCAGGAGACCACCATCTGGGTGGACGGGTCCTTGCCGAACGTCAGGTGCAGGCCCTGCACCGGCGGCGCGCCGCCCGCGTCCGGCGACGGGTGGAAGGCCGGGGCACCCGCCGGCGCGCTGCCCGGGGCCGACGCGGCGGCCGGCGTCGCGGTCAGCAGCGGTGCGGCCACCGCGGCGGCACCCGCGGTGCCGAGCAGGCCGACCGCGGTCCGGCGGCCGATGCGCGGACCGGACGAGGACTCCGGCGAGGACTCGGACGACGACGGCTCGGACGGGTCCAGCGGGTCCAACTGTGCGACCATCATGGCTCCTTGGCGCGGATGCGGTGCGTGGAGGTGCTGAGCGGTGCCGGTGCCACCGGTACGGCGCGGTGACATCGGGCAGACTCCCGCCCGGCGGCGACGGACAGTTGAACGGCGCCTTGCCGGACGGCGACGGAACCCACGGTGACGGGCCGGTCGCGGCGTCCGGGGCTGGCGTCGGTGGTCGGGGCGGGCTGTTCAGGACGTGGACGTGGTCACGGTGGTGGTGCGGAGGGCGTGGAGGTGGGTGAGGGTCTGGGTGGGGGTCAGGGCGGTGTCGCGCAGGTTGTCGTAGCTCTGGCGGAGCTGTTCGACGTCGTCGGGGTCGTCGGTGAGGTGGCCGGTGAGCGTGCTGTGGGCGTGGGCGAGGGGACGGCCGACGCGGAAGGAGAGGAGTTGGAGGGGGCCGTGGAGGACGCGCGGACCGCCGCCCAGCGGGAGGATGTGGAGGGCGACGGCGGGGTGTTGGGCGGCGGTGATCAGGTGGTCGAGCTGATCGGCCCAGGTGGTGGGGTGGTGAACCGCGTGCTGGAGCACGATTTCGTCGAGGATGGCGCGGTAGTGGACCGGCGGGGACGCGGTGGCGGTCAACCGGGCCTGCCGCAGCCGGAGTTCTTCGAGGCGGGCGTCGAGTGCCCGGAGGTGGTGGGGGCCGGTGGCGGCGAGTTGCTCCTTGGCGTAGGCGGGGGCCAGGAGGAGGTCGGGGATGGCGGTGAGGGCGTATTCCTGGATGGTGGTGGCGGTGGCTTCGAGGCTGGCGATGCCGCCGGCCGCGAGCTGCTTGGCTTCGCGTTTGGCCAGGTGCCACAGCCGGACCAGGAGGTCGCCGGTGTCGTAGAGGCGGTCCAGGGCGACGGCGACGTCGAGGGTGCCCAGTCGTCCGCCGGTCTCCAGCCGGTGCAGGTAGGACTGTTCGTAGTGGCACTGGTCGGACAGTTCGGTGAGAGTGAGTCCGGCCTTCGCGCGCAGCGCGGCGAGTTGGTGGGCGTACAGGGCGCGGGCGGTCATCTCGCCGTTCGCGAACAGCGGCGCCGGAGTGCGGGGTTTCGTCACGTGGGCCTTCACCGGTGGGTGCCTGTGGTGCGGGACGGGTGGCGGGTCCAGTCGGAGCGGGCGGCGACGAGTGTGGGGCGGACCTGGTGATCGAGGCGGTCGGCCAGGGTCCGGAGGCTGCCCGCGAGGTGGCCGAGTTCTTCGGGGTCGAGGTCGGTGAGCCAGTACTCTCCGGCGAGGTGGAGGTTGGCGACGGGGACGCGGGGTTCGGGGTCGGGCGCGTAGGGGTTGCAGTCGATGCTGGTGTGGAGGACTTCCACGGGCATCGGGTGCCGTTCGGAGTTCGCGGGGGAGTAGACGCGTAGGACCTGTCCGGGGAAGCGGACGTGGTGGTTGATGTCGGCCAGGCGCGCGGCCAACTGGTGCGGGGGCACGTCGTGTTCGCTCGGGTCGGTGCTGGCCCAGTCCGGCAGGTGGCCGATGGCGGTATCTCCGGTGGTGGTGGTGATCGCCCACCGCCGGGCCGGCTTCGGCTTCGGGTTCGGCCTCGGTTTCGGGTTCAGCTCCGGCGGGGTAGCGGGGGCGGGTAAGGCGCTGGATGAGGGGGTGGCGTTCATGGTGCGGGGTTCCTGTTCGTGGTCGGGCGGTGGAATCGGGTGGCGGCGCGGCGCGGACGGGCGTCGGGTGGCCCGGCCCGGCCGGGCGGGCGCCGGATCGGGGTCGGTGAAGCGGCAACGGTTCTCACGCGCTCACCGCCTCGACGAAGCCCGCGACAACGGGCTGTCCCGTGCGATGCGAGGGCGGTACCCGGCGGGGAGAGGGAGCGCGGCCCAGACGACCTTCCCTTCGGGCCGGGTCAGCGCGGCGCCCCACTGCCCCTCGGAGAGACCGGCCACCACCTGGAGCCCGCGTCCGCCCTCGGCGTCGAACGAGACGGGCCGCAGCACCGGGCGGGCCCTGCTCTGATCCCACACCCCGAGGTGCAGCCGCGTGTCGGTCACCCACAGGGTCAGGGCGCACCGCCGTACGGTCGACGGCCGGACCTGCCCGGGCCCGAACGGATCGGCGCAACTCCCCGCGTGGCGAACGGCGTTGCTCGTCAGCTCGGTGACCACGGTCGCAGCGTCGTACCTCACCTCGGAGGGCATCGCCCACTGCTTCAGAACGTCGTGAGCGTGGCTCCGAGCGAACCGGACGGCGGAGGGTTCGCACGCAAGGTCGAGCCTGAAGTGAAGTAACCGCGCGCTAATCGCTGCACCTCCCTACGTGTCGAGGAGCTCGAAGCCCCGCTTCTGTTGCTACGCACTAAGCAACCGCACGAACACATACAGCGGTACTGTGTGTGCAGTGCGAGAGCGTGAATCACGTGAAAGTTCGCGGGAGTTGGCGTGGCCCAGGAGAAGACCTCGAATCGACGGCTGGCCGGACTGCTGTCGGAAGCCGATATCAAGCACGAGCGGTTCGCCATGGAGGTAAATCGTGTCGGCACCGAGCTGGGCAAGCCGACCAGGTTCGATCATTCGACGGTGTCGCATTGGCTGAGTGGCACCATGCCGCGCAAGGAGACCCGCGCGGCCATCCTTGAGTCCCTGTCACGGAGGCTCTTCCGTCCAGTCACCCACGAAGAGGCTGGCTTCCCGCACCCTGGAACTGCGCCGCCTTTGGGTACGGTTGAAGGTCTGATCGATCTGGGGAGGCAGGACATGGACCCGTCCCGAAGGAGCGTGCTGGGCGCAGCGTTGTTCTCTGTTGCTCTGACCATCCCGGACTGGCCTGACGTGGTGGGACGGGCTGAAGCCTTCGCGGCCGGGAAGACCATCCGTATTGGTATTGGCGAAGTTGAGATGGTCCAGCAGATGACGGAGAAGGTCAGCGACCTCGACGACGAGTTCGGCGGCCGGCACGCCCGTCCCATGGCCGCCGCGTTCCTGGTGAACACGGTGGCCGGCTACTTGAGGGCCGAAGCGCCCGGACACGTTCGTAGGGCGATGATGTCGGCTGCCGCGGACCTCTGCTACCTCACCGGATACATGGCAGTGGACGAAGGAGTTCACGGCCTGGCCCAGCGCTACTACCTCAAGGCGCTCGAACTGGCCGGGGCTGCTGAAGACCACCTGACCTACTGCACGACGCTGCGAGGTATGTCTGTTCAAGCCGTTGAGCTCGGACACGGACGTCACGCCATGAGGCTTGCAGATGCGGCAGCAGCCGCCTCGCCCCAGGCCGGCCCTCGGATGCGGGCCTTCCTGGCAGGGCAACAAGCACACTCGGCTGCGCAGCTCGGAAACGCGGCTGAGGCGCTGCGCTTCATGAGCGAGGCAGAGCGGGCCATGGATGTAGCCGAGTCTCAGTCCAAAACCTTCGGGTCCTATGATCCTGCTGCGCTGATGTACCACCTTTCACAGGTACGGCATGAGCTGAGAGATGGTGCCGGGGCTGTCAAGGCCATGCAGGAGTCCACCCGGCTTGCCTTCCCCCACTACCGGCGCACCCGAGTGCGTCACCACAGCCTCACCGCTGAACGGCAGCTCGACATCGGGCATCTTGAAGCGGCCTGCCAGTCCTGGGATCGCGCCTTGGACGACTACCCCTTGGTCCAATCGGGTCGATGTGACGACAAGATGAGGATTATGGTCGCCCGTCTCTCTCCTCATGCGAGGAACGCTCACGTGAAGGCGCTGTTCGAGCGTGCCAGGGCGACAGGTGTCACCATCGCTGCCTGAACTCCTTCACTCATGCATGATTTCACCTGAGCGTCCGTACGGGCAGGGATTGGTGGAGCGAGCTCGTGATCTGACGTCCCATCGGATATCCCCTCTGTCGGTCGCCAGGTTGGCCACAGGTGTGTAGCCGAACGGCCCGTCAGGGCGAGCGTGGCGACGCGAACCTCGGGCCGGTCAGGTCGTCGTACCCGACGATGTACCGCTTCCCGGTGGGACCGCCGGTTGCCGTCATTGAGACGATGACAACCTCCGTCTACCTGGAGGAGGATGGGGACGTGGGCAGGTACGAGTCGGCCCTCGAATACCTCCGCTCCCAGTCCCTCGACGGCCCGGCCTCGCGCCGCTTCATCCACGAGTTGATCAAGGACTACTACGCATGAACAAGCAGGTCGATCTCACCAACGCCACCTGGGCCAAGAGCGACATGTCCAATGCCGGCAACAACTGCCTGGAGGTCGCCTTCGTGGACGGGGTGGTGGCGCTGCGCGACTCCGTGGACGTGGGTGACCCCGACGCCAAGGTCCTGATCGTCTCCCGTCGGGACTACGAGCTGTTCACAGCAAGCGTGCAGGCCGGACAGAAGGACCTGCTCGCCTGAGCACATGTCGGAGGCGCCGGCCCCTGGTTGTCCAACGGGGCCGGCGCTCACGTTCCGGCCCGAGCAGTGGCAGACCTTCGTGGACGCGGTCGTTGAAGGTCGCTTCCCGACCCTGGGAGTCTGACACCCCTACGACGAGTCCACCGTGTCCCTCTGGCGCCTCCCTTCCCAACTACGGTTGAAGGTCTGATCGGCTTGGGGAGGCTGGGTGCCTCGCGCCCGGGCACCCGGACCCCCGGGCACCCCATCAGCCGCCGCGGGCAAGCCTGTTCGCGGTCCGTACCTCGGCGCGCCACGCGGACGACACCCGCCCTTCGCCGGCACTCGGTGGTCTGGGACCCACCCGACCGGGCTGCCGCGACCGGATACCGCGACACACCCCCGCCCCGAGCCAAAGAGGTCTCGCGAGCCATGACCGAACTCAACCGGCGCCGCTTCCTTCAGATCGCGGGCGCCACCGCCGGCTTCTCCGCCCTGTCCGGCAGCATCACCCGGGCCGCCGCCATCCCGGCCGGCCGCCGCACCGGCACCCTCAAGGACGTCGAGCACATCGTCGTCCTCATGCAGGAGAACCGCTCCTTCGACCACTACTTCGGCTCGCTGCGCGGGGTCCGCGGCTTCGGCGACCCCCGCCCGGTCACGCTGCCCAGCGGCAAGTCGGTGTGGCACCAGCCGGACGGCACCGGCACCGGCGCCGGCGCGGGCGAGGTCCTGCCGTACCACCCGGACGCGGGGGACCTGGGGATGAAGTTCATCGAGGGTCTCAACCACGAGTGGACCGGCAGCCACGCCGCGGTCAACGGCGGCCGCTACGACCAGTGGATCGCGGCCAAGTCCGCCGCCACGATGGCCCATCTGACCCGCGAGGACATCCCGTTCCACTACGCGCTCGCCGACGCGTTCACCGTCTGCGACGCGTACCACTGCTCGCTGATCGGCGGCACCGACCCCAACCGCTACTACCTGTGGAGCGGTTGGACCGGCAACGACGGCAAGGGCGGCGGCCCGGTCGTCGACAACTCCGAACTCGGCTACGGCTGGACCACCTACCCCGAGCGGCTGGAGCAGGCCGGCGTCTCCTGGAAGATCTACCAGGACGTCGGCGACGGCCTCGACGCGGCCGGCGGCTGGGGCTGGATCGAGGACGCCTACCGCGGCAACTACGGCGACAACTCGCTGCTCTACTTCGACCAGTACCGCGACGCGAAGCCCGGCGACCCCCTGTACGACAAGGCCCGCACCGGCACGAACGCCAAGGCGGGCGACGGCTTCTTCGACGTGCTGCGCGCCGACGTCAAGGCCGGCCGGCTGCCGCAGGTGTCCTGGATCGCCGCCCCCGAGGCGTTCTCCGAGCACCCCAACTGGCCCGCGAACTACGGCGCCTGGTACATCTCCCAGGTGCTCGACGCGCTCACCTCCGACCCCGAGGTGTGGAGCAGGACCGCGCTGCTGATCACCTACGACGAGAACGACGGCTACTTCGACCACGTCGTGCCGCCGTACGCCGCCGCGCCCGGGCAGGGCGCCTCCACCGTCGACACCTCGCTCGAACTCTTCCCGGGCGACGCCACCTACGCGCCCGGCCCGTACGGCCTCGGCCAGCGGGTGCCGATGATCGTGGTCTCGCCGTGGAGCACCGGCGGCTACGTCTGCTCCGAGACGTTCGACCACACCTCGGTCCTCCGCTTCATCGAGCGGCGGTTCGGCGTGCGCGAGCCGCAGATCTCGCCCTGGCGGCGCGCCGTCTGCGGCGACCTCACCTCCGCGTTCGACTTCTCCCTCACGCACGACCGGCCCGCGCACCTGCCCGGCACCGACGGCTACCAGCCGCCGGACTCCGACCGGCACGACTCCTACGTACCGGTGCCGCCCGCCCACCAGGCGCTGCCCCGCCAGGAGAAGGGCTCCCGGCCGACCAGGCCGCTGCCCTACGCGCCGCGCACCGACGCCGCCGTGACCGCGTCCGACGCGCGGATCACCCTCACCTTCGGCGGCGGCACCGGCGCGGGCGCCTGCTTCCACGTCACCTCCGGCAACCGCACCGACGGGCCCTGGACGTACACCACCGGCGCGGGGCACACCGTCTCCGGGCACTGGGACACCGGCACCTCCGGCGGGGAGTACGACCTCACCGTGCACGGTCCGGCCGGCTTCCTGCGCGCCTTCGGCGGCTCCGCGCACCGCACCGGCGCCGAGGTGACCGCCCGGCACGACGCCCTCACCGGGCAGGTCGAGCTGACCCTCACCAACTCCGGGCACACCGACCTCCGCTTCACGGTCCGCAACGCGTACGACGGGAAGCAGCGGATGCTCGTGGTCCGGGCCGGGCGCCGCGAGAACCACCGGCTGGACCTCGCGCGCTCCGGCCGCTGGTACGACGTGACGGTGCTGTCCGACCACGACCCCGCGTTCACCCGCCGTTTCGCCGGGCACGTGGAGACCGGCCGCCCGGGTGTGAGCGACCCGGCGATCGCGACGGTGTAGCCGGCCGCGGGCGGGGGCGCCGGTTTCTAGTGCAGCGATCGGCCGTTGCGGCGGGCGTAGGCGACCGGGGTGACGCCGAGGTGGCGCTTGAAGTGGCGGTTGAGGTGGGCCTGGTCGTAGAAGCCGACGGCCGAGGCGACCGCGACCGGCCGCTCGCCGGCGAGGAGCAGCCGCCGGGCGCGGTCGATCCGCAGCCCGGTGAGGTACGTGTGCGGCGGCAGGCCGTAGGTGCGGGAGAAGCTGCGGATCAGGTGGGTGGGGTGGGCGTGCAGGAGCGTGGTGGCCTCGTCGAGGGTGAGGCCGTCGGCGATCCGGGCGTCGAGGAGTTCCCGCAGCCGTGCGGCGAGCCGGTCCCCCTCGCGGCCCGGGGGCCGTACCCGGTGGGCGTCGAGGTGGACCAGCAGCCGCTCCCGGACGAAGGCGAGCCGTGACTGCGCTTCGAGCGCGTCGTCCTGGTCGCGCAGGGTCCCGTGCAGCCGGTGCACCCTGGCGCGCAGCGCCGGGTCGCCGAGGATCGGGCCGGCCACGGCTTTTCCGGCCAGCCGGGCGGGCAGCACATCCGTGCTCAGGTACAGCACGCGCTTGCGGAAGCCCGCCGGGTTGACCGTCCGGCCGTCGTGCGGGACGCCGGGCGGAAGGAGCACGACCCGGCTGGCGTCCGTCGCGCCGTGGCGAGTGCGGTCCAGCGCGAAGTCGACGACGCCGTCGTCCAGCAGCATCAGGTCCCACGTGGTGTGGGTGTGCACGGGGTAGGCGTGGTCCGTGAAGTGCGCGTGCAGCACCTCCGTGATGCCCGGCACACCCGGGCGCCACGCGTCCACCTGATGGATCTCGGGGCCGTCCACGGCACCCCCTCTCCGCCACACGGGTCAGGAACGTACAAGACCCCCACCGGCCGGTTCGGCCACCCTCAGCCCATGACCGACCCCACCAACCCTGCCACGTCCGGGCCCGCAGCCGTGAACCTCGCGGCCAAGCTCGCTACGTTCGACGAGCTGTGGGCGCAGCGGACCGTCGCCGACGTCAACGACTACGAGGTGAAGCTCGCGAAGCTGCACGGCGAGTTCGTCTGGCATCGCCACGACGACACCGATGAGCTGTTTCTCGTGGTCAGCGGCCGTCTGACCATCCAGTTGCGCGACGGCGACGTGGTCCTCGGGCCCGGCGAGCTGTTCGTCGTGCCCAAGGGCGCGGAGCACTGTCCCCGCGCCGACGAGGAGACCGCCGTCCTCCTCCTCGAACCCGCGGGCACCTCCAACACGGGCAGCGCCCCCGGCCCCCGCACGAAGCTCCCCCTCCGGCTCTGACCCTCCCCCCGCCCTGCCCCGGCTCCCGGTCGAGGGACCCCCGCCGGTGGGTTTCAAGGGCCGCCGACGCCGAGCTCCTGACCGTCCCCGAGGTCACGGCACGCCTGAAGATCAGCCGTTCCACCGTCTACGACCTCATCCGCACCCACAGCTCGCCTCCATCACCATCGGCCGCGCCCGCCGCATCCCCACCCACGCCCTGTACACCCTCGTCCACACCAACTCGAACAGGCAGCCTGATGACTGCCCCCGACACCAAACCCACCCCCAGCACCAGTTCTCGCAGGGCCCGCGCCAACGGCACCGTCCATCAGCGCAAGGACGGCTGGGAAGCCGCCGGCTACGTGCTGGCCGTCGGCGACACCCGCAAGCGTGTCCGCGCTACGGCACCACCCGCAAAGACGCCCTGGCCAAGCTCACCGAGAAGAGCGCCGCCAGCAACCGCGGCCTCCCCGCGCCCTCCGCGCAGGGCAGCCTGGCCGCGTACCTGACGTACTGGCTCGACGCTGCCGCCGTCCACCAGCTCCGCGAGAACACCCACACCCGCTACACCGCCGTCGTCCGGCTGTACGTCCTCCCCGGCCTGGGCAAGAAGAAGCTCGCCAAGCTCACCGCCAAGGACGTCCGCACCTAGCTCGACCAACTCCGCACCACCTGCCAGTGCTGCACACGCGGCTTCGACGCCGCCCGCGACCAGCCCCAGTGCTGCGCTGCCGGGAAGTGCTGCTCCAAGCGGCTCTCCCCGCTGACCCTGGCCTACGTGCACTCGGTGCTCAAGTCCGCCCTGGAGCACGCCGTCCGCGAGGAAGAGATCCCCCGCAACGTCGCCAGGAACGTCCGCATGGGCACCCCCCGACCTCGCCGCTTCGAACCCCTCACCGCCGAGGACGCGCTTGCGTCCCATATCAGCCGGAACCGAGGAGGGTGCCTTCGCTACTCACGCGGGCGGCCCTCCTCAAGGAACTGCCGATAAACGAGGTGCAATAGCGCCGCGTATGCGTGCTGGGACCGAGCGGCCGCCTGCTCGCCACCCGTTGCCACGCTACCGAGCCGATCGATTCGGTGCATGAGCGCTTGCAGCATTTCAAGGACGGCAACTGGCGCCGGCTTGAAGATCCCGCGCTCTACATAGCGGATTACCGTAGTCACGTACTCGTCGGCCTCGGCCAAATCGCTGCGCGTCAGGGCCAGGCCCTCACCTGGCCCGCCCGAAGGGAACGGAAGGTGGCGCCACAGGGTATAGGAGTCCGTAAAGCCCAGCATCACCTATTCCTCACTCCTAGTGCGCATCCGAATACCAGAAGGAAACAACTTTTCCATCTGGCCCAATAATCCCGCCCATCGCGCTGCCCACGCCATGCCTGCACTCCCTCGAACAGCACCGCGACCAGCAGCGCCAGGAACGCGAAGCGGCAGGCACCGGCTGGCGGGACACCGGCTACGTCTTCACCCGGCCCAACGGAGCCCCCATCGAAGGGGCAGCCACGCTCACCCGACACTTCACCGCCCTGCCGGAATCCAGACCCTGTACGTCAACGGAGTCGCCTCCGACACCGCGCCCAGCAACCCCACTCCCGTCTACGCCCCGGCGGGCCACCTCAGCATCGGCTCCAACCTCGTCATCAACAGCGCCGCCCCCTACAACCAGTGGCCCGGCTCCATCGCCGACGTCTCCGAGCAGGCCCGCGTTGCAGCGCGGGTCGGGGGGACCCGCCCGTGCTCAGCCGCAGAGGTGCTGGGTGCGCAGGCCCGCAACGTCAAACAACTGCCTCCCCAAGTCCGCCCAGCCCGGTGCGACGAAGGCGATGCGGGCGATCTACAGCGCCGAGTACCGCGGACACGCCGAGAAAGGCGATCGAGGCGTTCGCGGTGACCCGACCCAGGACGGACCACCCCGGGGGGTCGGGTCACCGGGGAGGCGCCTCCGAGAGGATGACCTGCTGGAGCACCCGCGCGGCCCGCGGCGGAGCCACATCGCTGCGGTGCGCGAGCGCGACGGTGCGCCGTAGGCCGGGGCGGGCCAGCGGCGTGACGCGCAGGCCGTCGCCGGCCCGGGCGGCCACCATGGAGGGCACCACCCCGATCCCGAGCCCGGCCCGTACGAACCCCAGCACCGCGTCCATCTCGCCGCCCTCGACCGTGAAGGTCGGCTCGAAACCGGCGGCGCGGCACGCGCCGAGCGTCAGGTCCCGCAAGTCGTACCCGTGCCGGAACATCACCATCGGCTGCCCGCGCAGATCCTCGATCCGCAGCGGCGTGGGCGGCGGGTCCGCGCCGACCGCGGAGACGGCGACCAGGTCCTCCTGGAACAGCTCGACCGTGGTGAGCGCGGGGGAGGGGCTGGGCAGCGGCAGCACCACCAGCGCGAGGTCGAGCGCCCCGCGGGCCAGCTCGCGGACCAGGTCGTGGGAGCCGCCCTCCTCCAGCAGCAGCCGGATTCCGGGGTGCCGGTCGTGGAAGGCGCGCAGCACGACCGGCAGCAGCCCCGTGCACAGGCTGGGCGTGGCGCCCAGCCGCACCCGGCCGCTGCGCAACTGCGCCAGCTCCAGCACCTCGTGCCGCGCGGTGTCCGCGTCGGCGAGGATGCGCACCGCCAGCGGCAGCAGCGCCTCCCCGGCGTCGGTGAGCGCGATGTTGCCGCGCGCCCGGCTGAACAGCGGCGCCCCCAGCTCCTTCTCCAGCGCCCTGATCTGCTGGGACAACGACGGCTGCGAGACGTGCACGGCCTCCGCGGCGCGGGTGAAGTGCCGCGTCTCCGCGACCGCCACGAAGTACGCGAGCTGCTGGAACTGCATGCCCTCAGCGTACGCCTTCATAGGCGTTCGCTATGGAAACGAGCCGGATCATGTCTTGGACCACTCATCGGTCGGCGCCCTACCGTCGTGTCCATGGCATTGGCAACGCGGACATACCGGCGGCCGCCCACGCTGAAAACGGCCTGGGACTCCACCGTCGGCAAGAAAGCGGTCATGGCGGTGAGCGGGCTGGTCATGCTGCTCTACCTGGTCGCCCACATGCTCGGCAACCTCAAGATCTTCTTCGGCGCCGACGACTACAACGGGTACGCGCACTGGCTGCGCACCCTCGGCGAGCCCGCGCTGCACTACGAGTGGGCGCTGTGGATCATCCGGGTCGTCCTCGTCGTCGCGGTCGTCGCGCACGGCGTGACCGCCTTCCAGCTCAGCCGCCGCGACCTGCGGGCCCGTCCGGTCGGCTACGCCCACCGCAAGGCCCGCTCCAGCTACGCCACCCGCACCATGCGCTGGGGCGGAGTGATCCTCGCGCTGTTCATCGTCTGGCACCTGCTGGACCTGACCACGCTCACCGTCAACCGCAACGCCCAACCCGGGCACCCGTACCAGAACGTCGAGGCGACCTTCCACACCTGGTACGGCGACGTCATCTACATCGTGGCGATGCTCGCGCTCGGCCTGCACATCCAGCACGGCTTCTGGAGCGCCGCGCAGACGCTCGGCGCGGGCAACCGCCGCCGTGACCGTGCGCTGAAGGCCACCGCCACCGGCCTCGCGGTCCTGCTGACGGCCGGCTTCATCGCCGTACCGGTCGGCGTCATGACCGGAACCGTCCACTGAGGGAGCCGAGTTGACCGACTACACCCGCTACGGCACCGGCGCGCCCATCGCCGACAGCAAGGCCCCCGACGGGCCGATCGAGGACCGCTGGGACACCCGCCGCTTCACCGCGAAGCTGGTCAACCCCGCCAACCGCCGCAAGCACACCGTGATCGTGGTCGGCACCGGGCTGGCCGGCGGCTCCGCGGGCGCCACCCTCGCCGAACAGGGCTACCACGTCGTGCAGTTCTGCTACCAGGACTCCCCGCGCCGGGCCCACTCCATCGCCGCGCAGGGCGGCATCAACGCCGCGAAGAACTACCGCAACGACGGCGACTCCATCCACCGGCTCTTCTACGACACCGTCAAGGGCGGCGACTTCCGCGCCCGCGAGTCCAACGTGCGGCGGCTGGCGCAGATCTCGGTGGAGATCATCGACCAGTGCGTCGCGCAGGGCGTGCCGTTCGCCCGCGAGTACGGCGGCCTGCTCGACACCCGCTCCTTCGGCGGCGTCCAGGTCTCCCGCACCTTCTACGCCCGCGGCCAGACCGGCCAGCAACTCCTGCTCGGCGCCTACCAGGCGCTGTCCCGGCAGATCGCGGCCGGCAACGTGGAGATCCATCCGCGCACCGAGATGCTGGACCTGGTCGTCGTGGACGGGCGGGCCCGCGGCATCGTCGCCCGCGACCTGGTCACCGGCGAGGTCAGCACCCACCTCGCCGACGCCGTCGTGCTCGCCTCCGGCGGCTACGGCAACGTCTTCTACCTGTCGACCAACGCGATGAACTCCAACGCCACCGCGATCTGGCGGGCCCACCGCCGCGGCGCGTACTTCGCCAACCCGTGCTTCACCCAGATCCACCCCACCTGCATCCCGCGCACCGGCGACCACCAGTCGAAGCTGACGCTGATGAGCGAGTCGCTGCGCAACGACGGCCGGATCTGGGTGCCGAAGGCCCAGGGCGACACCCGCCCGCCCGCCGCGATCCCCGAGGCCGAACGCGACTACTACCTGGAGCGGATCTACCCCTCGTTCGGCAACCTCGTGCCGCGCGACATCGCCTCCCGCGCCGCGAAGAACGTCTGCGACGAGGGCCGCGGCGTCGGCCCCGGCGGCCAGGGCGTCTACCTCGACTTCGCCGACGCCATCGCCCGGCTGGGCCGGCGCGCCGTGGAGGAGAAGTACGGCAACCTCTTCGAGATGTACGAGCGGATCACCGCGGAGAACCCGTACGAGGTGCCGATGCGGATCTACCCGGCCGTGCACTACACGATGGGCGGGCTGTGGGTGGACTACGACCTTCAGACCACCGTGCCCGGGCTGTTCGCGATCGGCGAGGCCAACTTCTCCGACCACGGCGCGAACCGGCTCGGCGCGTCCGCGCTCATGCAGGGCCTGGCCGACGGCTACTTCGTGCTGCCCGCCACCCTCAACGACTACCTCGCCCGGCACCCGGCCGCCGACCCGGTCGACGCCGAACACCCCGCCGTGGTCGAGGCGATGGCCGGCACCAAGGAGCGGCTGCACCGGCTGGTGAGCGTCGACGGCGACCGCACCGCCGACTCCTTCCACCGCGAACTCGGCGAGCTGATGTGGGAGTTCTGCGGGATGTCCCGCACCGAGCAGGGCCTGCGCAAGGCCCTGGAGCGCATCCCGCAGATCCGCGAGGAGTTCTGGCGTCGGATCAAGGTGCCCGGCACCGAGGCGGAGTTCAACCAGTCCCTGGAGCGCGCCAACCGCGTGGTGGACTACCTCGAACTCGCCGAACTCATGTGCCTGGACGCCCTGCACCGCGCCGAGTCCTGCGGCGGCCACTTCCGCGAGGAGTCGCAGACCCCCGACGGCGAGGCCGCCCGCCGCGACGACGAGTTCAGCTACGCCGCCGGCTGGGAGTACACCGGCACCGGAGCGCCGCCCCTGCTGCACCGCGAAGAGCTCGTCTTCACCGAAGTCCACCCCACCCAGCGGAGCTACGCATGAGGCTCACCCTGCGCATCTGGCGGCAGAAGAACGCCGACGCCCCCGGTGCCATGACCGCCTACGAGGTCGACGGCGTCTCGCCCGACATGTCCTTCCTCGAAGTCCTCGACACCCTCAACGAACGCCTCACCCTCGACGGCGAGGACCCGGTCGCCTTCGACCACGACTGCCGCGAGGGCATCTGCGGCGCGTGCGGCGTCGTCATCAACGGCGACGCGCACGGCCCCGAGCGCACCACCAGCTGCCAGCTGCACATGCGGTCCTTCCGCGACGGCGACACCATCGACGTCGAACCCTGGCGCGCGGCCGCCTTCCCGGTCGTCCGCGACCTCGTGGTGGACCGCTCCGCCTTCGACCGGATCATCTCCGCCGGCGGCTACGTCTCGGTGCCCACCGGCGCCGCGCCCGAGGCGCACGCCACGCCCGTGCCCAAGCCCGACGCCGACCGGGCCTTCGAGCACGCCGAGTGCATCGGCTGCGGCGCCTGCGTCGCGGCCTGCCCCAACGGCTCCGCGATGCTCTTCACCTCCGCGAAGGTCAACCACCTCGCCGCGCTCCCGCAGGGCGGACCGGAGCGCGAGAGCCGCGTGCTGGACATGGTCGGGCAGATGGACGCCGAGGGCTTCGGCGGCTGCACGCTCACCGGCGAGTGCGCCACCGCCTGCCCCAAGGGCATCCCGCTGCTGTCGATCACCTCGATGAACAAGGAGTGGCTGCGCGCCAACCGCCGTGCGGCGCGCAGCCGTTGACCCCTGCCGCCAGTGGCTGACCCCGGCTGCCGGCGGCTGACCCCGGCGGTCAGCCGCTGACGCTCGGCAGCCCGGTCTCCAGGTGGCCGCTGAACCGCTGCGACCAGCTCGGGTCGCTGCTGACCGTCACCGTCATGTCGTACCAGCCGTTGAAGTAGGCCACCGCGTTGAAGTAGTCGGCCACATGCCCGCCGGCCGGGACCTGGTACGTCCAGGGGCCGTCGGTGCGGTAGTTGCCGCTGGTGATGGTGAACGTGACCGGTGCGGAGCCGTTGTTGGCGAGGTCGAACCAGAGCGCGAGCTTGCCGGTGCTGCTGGTGACGGCGTAGGAGGACGTGACTGCGACGTCCTTGCCCGGCGCGGTGGTGTCGCCCTGGAAGCGGCGCAGGAAGCGGTTGGGGCCGACCACGCTGAGGTCGTACTTCCCGTCGCCGTAGCCGGGGCCGCAGTTGAAGAAGTCGCTGGTGGCGCTGCCCGCGGCGACGGTGTACTGCCAGGGGCCGCCACCGCGGTGGGCGTTGGCGTAGGCGGCGAAGTGCACCGTGCGGGTCGAGCGGGCGTCGGTGTTGTCCATCGCCAGCCAGACCTGGGTCACGCCGCCGGCGTCGAACTCGATGTGGTCGAGGTTGGCGCCCGGCTGGTACGGCAGCGCGCGGGCCGGTCGGGTGCCGGACTCCTGCGCGGGCAGCGCGTTGGTCACCGGCGCCGGGTTGGGCAGCGGCGCGCAGGTGGACTCGCCGATCACGGCCGAGGTGTCGGGCAGCGAGGGCAGCCCGGGCACCGGGTGGGCGAAGTCGAACGCCGAGGTGAGGTCACCGCAGACCGCGCGGCGCCAGGCGCTGATGTTCGGGCATGTGGCGGGGGTGCCCAGGGCCGCGGTCCAGGTCTCCAGGAAGCGCAGCACCGAGGTGTGGTCGAAGACCTCGGAGTCGACCCAACCGCCCCTGCTCCAGGGGGATATCGCGATCATCGGCACCCGGACGCCGAGCCCGACGGGGGTGCCGGTCCAGAACTCGCCGGCGGTGCCGTCCACCGGGACCGGCGGCGGCACGTGGTCGAAGAAGCCGTCGTTCTCGTCGTAGTTGAGGAAGAGGATCGAGGAGTTGTAGACGGCCGGGTCGGCGCCCAGCGCGTCGATGACCATGTGCACGAAGTGCGCGCCGTCGGCCGGTGTCGCGTACGGGTGCTCGGAGGAGCCCTCGTCGGCCACCACCCAGGAGACCTGGGGGAGGGTGCCCGCCAGGACGTCGGCCTTGATCGCGGCGGCGATGTCGTCCGGGGTCTTCCCGGTCACCTTGGGCACCGAGCCCATGCCCCGGTCGTGCAGCGGGGTGCCGGCGGCCGCGGAGGTGAACTGCGTGAAGTAGGCGAGGGCGTTGTCGGTGAAGTTGTCCGCCGCGTTCTGGTAGACCTTCCAGCTCACCCCGGCGTCCTGGAGCGCCTCGGCGTAGGTCTGCCAGCGCAGTCCCGACTCCGAGCCGCCGTCGTAGGCGGGGCCGCCGCTCCGGCCGTCCGGGTCGATCTGGCCGCTCCAGTGGAAGGTGCGGTTGGGGCCGGTGGCGCTGAGCGTGGAGCTGAAGTAGGCGTCGCAGACGGTGTAGTTGTCGGCGAGCGCGTAGTGGAAGGGGATGTCGTCGCGGTTGAGGTAGCCGAGGGTGCGGACGTTGCCCTTGGCGGCGACCCAGCCGTCCATCCGGCCGCCGTTCCACGCCGCGTGCTGGTCCGCCCAGCCGTGCGCGAGGTCGCCGCTGCACTGCGCCAGCCGCTCGGGGTCGGCGCCGCCGGCCGGCTCGGTGGCGCTGAACTGCCACGGGTACTGCCGGCCGGCGCCGTTGGGCTGGTTGAAGACGCTGTAGCCGCCCGCGACCTGGATCGCGCTGCGGTCGGCGAAGCCGCGGACGCCCTTCAGCGTGCCGAAGTAGTGGTCGAAGGAGCGGTTCTCCTGCATGAGGATCACGATGTGCTTGGCGTCGGTCAGCGTTCCGGTGGCCGCCGGTGCCGCGGCCGGCGCGTCGCCGGGGGCGGCCGCGGCGGTGGCGTCCGCCGCGCCGCCGACGGTCGCCGCCGCGGCCGCTGCCGCCGACAGGGCCATGAACTTCCTGCGACTGACGTCATTCATGTGATCCGCCGTTCCGTTGGGATGTGGGGTGCCTGGGACAGGGTGCATCACGTGGGACGGCGCCGAACAGGGTGCGTCGAACACGATGTCGGACCGCGGGCGCCCGACCGCGTGCGCCCGATGGCGTGCGTCGGGCCGCCGGCGCCTGGCCGCCGGCGCCGGACCCGCGTGCCCCGGCCGCTACTGCGGTGTCACATAGGCCCCCGAGATCCCGCCGTCGACCAGGAAGGTGGACGCCGTGATGAACGACGAGTCGTCGCTCGCCAGGAACGCCACCGAGGCCGCCACTTCCTCCGGTTCGGCGAACCGGCCGAGCGGGATGTGCACCAGGCGGCGGGCGGCCCGCTCCGGGTCCTTGGCGAACAGCTCCCGCAGCAGCGGGGTGTTGACCGGCCCGGGGCACAGCGCGTTGACCCGGATGCCCTCGCGGGCGAACTGCACCCCCAGCTCCCGGCTCATCGACAGCACGGCGCCCTTGGACGCGGAGTACGAGATCTGCGAGGTCGCCGCGCCCATCACCGCCACGAACGACGCCGTGTTGATGACCGAGCCCTTGCCCTGCCGCTGCATGTGCGGGATGGCGTACTTGCAGCACAGGTAGACGCTGGTCAGGTTCACCTCCTGCACCCGGCGCCAGGCTTCCAGGCCGGTGGTGAGGATGGAGTCGTCCTCCGGCGGCGAGATCCCCGCGTTGTTGAACGCGATGTCGAGCCGCCCGTACGTGGCGACCGCCGTCTCGTACATCCCGCGTACCGCGTCCTCGTCGGTGACGTCGGCCCGGACGAACAGGCCGCCGACCTCCTGCGCGGCGGCGGCGCCGGTGTCCGCGTCCACGTCGACGCAGACCACCTTGGCCCCCTCGGCGGCCATCCGGCGGGCGCTGGCCAGCCCGATGCCGCTGCCGGCTCCGGTGATCACGGCGACGCGGCCGTCCAGGCGTGGTGCGAGCGTCATGGGTTCATTCCTCCGTGGCGATGAAGACGTTCTTGGTCTCGGTGAAGGCGTCGAGTGCGTCCGGGCCCAGCTCGCGGCCGAGGCCGGACTGCTTGAACCCGCCGAACGGGGTCGAATAGCGCACCGAGGAGTGCGAGTTGACCGACAGGTTGCCCGCGTCGACGGCGCGCGCCACCCGGATCGCCCGCCCCACGTCGCGGGTCCAGATCGAACCCGACAGGCCGTAGGACGTGTCGTTGGCGATGCGTACGGCGTCCTCCTCGTCGGTGAACGGGACCACGGTCACCACCGGCCCGAAGATCTCCTCGGTGAACGCGCGGTCGTCGGGCCGCACCGGGGCCAGCACGGTCGGCGGGAACCAGAAGCCCGGGCCGTCCGGGGCGCTGCCGCGGAAGGCGACCGGGGCGTCCTCGGGCACGTAGGCGGCGACCGCGGCGCGCCGGGCGGCCGAGATCAACGGCCCCATCTCGGTGGCCGGATCGGCCGGGTCACCGACCCGCACCGCCCGCACCGCGGGCTCCAGCCGTGCCATGAAGTCGTCGAACACCGAGCGCTGGACGAGAATCCGCGAACGCGCGCAGCAGTCCTGCCCGGCGTTGTCGAAGACGGCGGACGGCGCGGTCGCGGCGGCCTTCGCCAGGTCCGCGTCCGCGAAGACGATGTTGGCGCTCTTCCCGCCCAACTCCAGCGTCACCGGCTTCACCTGGGCCGCGCAGCCCGCCATGATCTCCTTGCCGACCCGGGTGGAGCCGGTGAAGACGACCTTGCGGACGTCCGGGTGGGTGACGAAGCGCCGCCCCACGACGTCGCCCCGGCCGGGCAGCACCTCCAGCACGCCCGGCGGCAGGCCCGCCTCCAGCGCCAACCTGCCCAGCCGCAGGGCGGTCAGCGGGGTCAGCTCGGCCGGCTTGAGCACCACGGTGTTGCCGGCCGCCAGCGCGGGGGCCAGCGCCCACCCGGCGATCGGCATCGGGAAGTTCCACGGCACGATGACGCCGACCACGCCGAGCGGCTCGTGGAAGGTGACGTCCAGGCCGCCGGCCACCGGGATCTGGCGACCGGAGTGCCGTTCGGGCGCGGCGGCGTAGTACTCGATGACGTCGCGGACGTTGGCCGCCTCCCACTGCGCGTTGCCCAGCGTGTGGCCGGAGTTGGCGACCTCCAGCTCCGCCAGGTGCGCGCGGTCGGCGTCCACGGCGGCGGCGAACGCCCGCAGCAGCCGGGCCCGGTCGGCCGGTGCCACCCGGCGCCAGGTCGCGAACGCGGCGCGGCTGCGGGCGATCACCGCGTCCGTCCCGGCCAGGTCGGCCATCGGCACGGTGCTGAGGATCTCCTCGGTGGCCGGGTTCACCACCGGCCACGGCTCGGCGGCCACGTCCGGTGCGGTGGTGTCCGGTGCGGTGGTGTCCGCCGCGGCGGTGTCTGGTCGGGGCATCAGCTGTCCACCCTGTCCTGGGAGCGGTCGATACGGTGAGCGGTGCGGGTGCGGCTCCGGGTGCGGCGAGCCGTGCGGGTCCGGGGCCGGCGCCCGGAGCCGGCGGGACGACCGGCCGGGCCGTACGCCCGTGCGGCCGGCGTCATGGCGCGCTTCCCCGGGCTCCCCGGACCGCCGCCACGAACGCGGTGAACAGGCGCGGGTCGGCCGCGTCCGCCTCCGGGTGCCACTGGACGCCGACGGCGAACCCGCCGCCGGGCCGTTCGAGCGCCTCCACGGTCTCGTCCTCGCTCCAGGCCGCGGGCAGCAGCCCCGCACCGAGGGCGCCGACCGCCTGGTGGTGGTAGCAGGACACCTCGGAAGTGGCGCCGAGGACGCCGTGCAGGAAGCTGCCCGGCCGGGTGCGTACCGTCCGCCGTCCGAACGTCGCCGGGGCCGGCTGGTGCGCGCTGTCGCCGACCCGGTCCGGCAGGTGCTGGACCAGCGCGCCGCCGAGCGCGACGTTGAGCACCTGCATCCCGCGGCACACCGCGAGCACCGGCAGGTCCCGGTCGAGCGCGCCGGCCAGCAGGCCGAACTCCCAGGCGTCGCGGGCCTCGTGCGGTGCGCCCGTGCGCGGATGCGGCGCCGCGCCGTACCGCGCCGGGTCCACGTCGGGCCCGCCCGCGAGCAGCAGCCCGTCGAGCCGGTCGAGCACGTCGCCGGCGCCGTCGGCCTGCGGCGGCAGCACGACCGCGGTGCCGCCCGCGCGGGTGACGGACTCGACGTAGGTGTGCGGGACGAGGGCGGCGGGCTGCCGCCAGACGCCCCAGGCGGCGTCGTCCAGGTAGCCGGTGATGCCGATCAGCGGGCGGCGGGGGCGGCGGGTCACAGCCGCTCGAATCCGCGGCGCCGCTCCCAGTCGGTCACCGCCCGGTCGAAGGCGGCCAGTTCGGTACGGCCGGCGTGTACGTAGTGGTCGACGACGTCCGGGCCGAAGGCCGACACGGCGCGGTCGCTGCGCTCGAAGGCGTCGACCGCGTCGCGCAGGGTGGCCGGGACCCGCGGGGCCGCGGAGGCGTACGCGTTGCCGGTGAACTCCGGTTCCAGCGGCAGCTCGTGCTCGACGCCGTACAGCCCGGCCGCGACGAGCGCGGCCACCGCCAGATACGGGTTGACGTCCCCGCCCGGCACCCGGTTCTCGAACCGCAGCGACGGCCCGTGGCCGACCACCCGCAGCGCGCAGGTGCGGTTGTCGCGGCCCCAGGCGATCGCGGTGGGCGCGAAACTGCCCTCGACGTAGCGTTTGTAGGAGTTGACGTTCGGCGCGAGCAGCAGGGCGAAGTCGGCCAGGCAGGCGAGCTGACCGGCCAGGAAGTGCTCCATCACCGTGGAGAAGCCGTGCGGGCGCTCGCCCGCCAGCACCGGGCGGCCCTCGTCGTCGCGCAGGCTCAGGTGGATGTGGCAGGAGTTGCCCTCCCGCTCGTCGTACTTGGCCATGAAGGTGAGGCTCACGCCGTCCTGCGCGGCGATCTCCTTCGCGCCGGTCTTGTACACCGCGTGGTCGTCGCAAGTGGCCAGCGCCGGGCCGTACTTGAAGGCGATCTCGTGCTGCCCGGGGTTGCACTCGCCCTTCGCCGACTCCACGGTCAGGCCCGCGCCGGCCATCCCGTTGCGGATACGGCGCAGCAGCGGCTCGATCCGGGAGGTGCCGAGGATGGAGTAGTCGACGTTGTACTGGTTGACCGGGGTCAGCCGGTGGTAGTCGCTCTCCCACGCCTGCTCGTAGGTGTCGCGGAAGGCGATGAACTCCAGTTCCGTGCCCGCGTAGGCGTGCCAGCCGTGCTCGGCGAGGCGGTCGAGCTGGCGGCGCAGCACCTGCCGGGGCGAGACGCCGACCGCGGTGCCGTCGTGGTGGGTGACGTCGCACTGGACCATGGCGGTCGCCGGGTGCCAGGGCACCATCCGCAGGGTGTCGAGGTCCGGCGCGAGCACGAGGTCGCCGTAGCCGCCCTCCCAGGAGGAGAGGGCGTAGCCGTCGACGGTGTTCATGTCGACGTCGACGGCCAGCAGGTAGCCGCAGCCGTCCGCCGCGTTCGGCACCACGTCGGACAGGAAGAAGTCGGCGGCGACGCGCTTGCCCTGGAGGCGGCCCTGCATGTCGGTCATCGCCAGCACGACGGTGTCGACGGCGCCGGCCGCGACGCGCTCGCGCAGATCGTCGAAGGTGAGGCGGACGCTGCTCAACTTTTCTCCACATCGCTCGCGACGAGGTCGGACTCCTGGAGGCTGCTCTGCACCCGGGGGCCGGTGAACCAGCGCCGGGCCGAGACCAGCCACCACACCCCCGCGAAGCCCAGCACGACGGCCACCGCGACCGGGGTGTAGTTGAAGCTGAGGGCGGTGATCGGGCTGACGGTGGGAAGCATGAACAGCACGGTGATCAGTGCCGTCCAGCCCACCGCCACGGTACCGATCGGACGGCTCCAGCGCCCCAGATGCCACGGCCCGCGCACGAACGTGTCGCCCTGCCGCAGCCGCAGGTACACCGGGATGACGTAGGCGATGTAGAGGCCGATCACCGAGACCGAGGTGACCGCGGCGTAGGCGGTGGAGTTCCACAGCGCCGGCAGGCCGAGCAGGAACGCGCCGCCCGCGGCCAGCCACACGGCGCTGGTCGGGGTCTGGGTGCGCGGGTTGATCCGGTGCCACAGCCGCGACCCGGGCAGCGCGCCGTCCCGCGAGAACGCGTAGATCATCCGGGAGTTGGCGGTGACCGAGGCCATCCCGCAGAAGAACTGGGCGCCGATCACGATCAGCAGCAGGAGTTTGGCGCCGGTGTGCCCGATGGCGTCGATGAAGATCTGGGCCGGCGGCACCCCGCTGCCGCTGGTCCGCTCGCCGTCGTAGTTCTGGATGGCGAAGGTGAGGCCGAGCAGCAGGACCCAGCCGGCCACCAGCGAGACCACGATCGCGTTGACGATGCCGCGCGGGCCGGAGCGGGCGGCGTCGTGGGTCTCCTCGGTCATGTGCGCGGAGGCGTCGTAGCCGGTGAGGGTGTACTGCGCCAGCAGCAGGCCGAGCATCGCGACGTAGAACGGGCTGTGGAAGCCGGTGTCGTTGACGAACTTGCCGAAGACGAAGGACGCGGAGGAGTGGTGGTCGGGCACGAACACCAGCACGCCGACGATGATCAGCACGCCGAGCAGGTGCCACCAGACGCTGACGTCGTTGAAGAGCGCGACCAGCCGCACGCCCAGGGTGTTGAGCAGGCCGTGCGCCACGAGGATCACCGCGAAGATCTCCACGGTGTGGGCGGGCGTGGCCGACAGGCCGAACTGGAGGTCCAGCAGGGCGTTGAGGAAGGTGGCGGCGCCGTAGTCGATGCCCGCGGTGACCGCGACCTGGCCGAGGAAGTTGAACCAGCCGGTGAACCAGCTCCACGCCGGTGCCCGGGAGGGGGCCAGCTTCGCCGCCCAGTAGTACAGGCCGCCGGCGGTCGGGTAGCTGGAGCAGATCTCGGCCATGGACAGGCCCACGCACAGGGTCATCAGCCCGACGACCGGCCAGCCCCAGGTGATGAGCGCGGGGCCGCCGGTGTTCATGCCGAAGCCGTAGAGGGTCAGGCAGCCGGAGAGGATCGAGACGATGGAGAAGGAGACGGCGAAGTTGGAGAAGCCCGACATGGAGCGGGCCAGCTCCTGGACGTAGCCGAGTTCGCGCAGCCGCTGCTCGTCGGAGGAGGGGGCCGCGCCGCGGGGCGCGGGGACGGCGGCGTCAGAGGGAGTGTCGGAGGGCGCGGGGACGGCGGCGTCAGAGGGAGTGTCGGAGGGCGCGGGGACGGCGGCGTCAGAGGGTGTGGGGGAGGGTTCGGTGTCGTCTGGTGGGCGGGGGACAGACATGGGCACCTTCTGGGGAGGTTGGCGTGGTCGGAGCACCGCGGGTGCGGCCGGGGCATCTCCCGAGCTGGTCAATGGAATGAAGCTGGTCCATTAGGTGGGAGACCGTCTCACTCCGCCAGGTACGCCGTCAAGAGCCTTGTCCGCGCCGGGTGTTGAACGGCCGGAACGCCTTTCAGCCGAGGAAGCCGCGCAGCAGCGACGCGGTGGCGGCCAGGTGCTCCTCGGCTGCCCGGCGGGCCGTGGCCGGGTCGCCGCCGAGTATCGCCGCCACGATCCGGGCGTGCTGGGCCTGGGAGTGCTCGATGTTCCGCTCCAGCAGCGGGATCGCGTTGAGCAGGTCGTTGAGCCGCATCCGGGTGTCGGCGATGCTCGCGGCCAGCGAGCGTGAACCGCTCAGCTCGGCGATCGCCAGGTGGAAGCGCGAGTCCATCTGCCGGTAGTCGACCGGGTCGCAACTGTGCGTGTCCCGCAGCCGGTTGTCCAGGTGGCGGCGCTCCTCGGGGCGCAGCGTGCGGCTGGCGGCGAGTTCGGCCGCGCCGATCTCCAGCGCCTGGCGGTAGGCGAGGGTGTCCTCCAGCTCGTCCGGCGCGCGCTCGGCCATCCGCCCCGGCCCCGGGCCGTCCTGGCCGCCGGCCCGGTGCAGGACGAAGGTCCCGCCGGTACGGCCGCGCCGCGACTCCACGTAACCGGCCTGCTCCAGCGAGCCCAGCGCCTCGCGCAGGGTCACCCGGCTGACGTTGAAGCGCTCCGCCAACTCCCTTTGCGGCGGCAGCCGTTCGCCGTGCGCGACCACTCCCAGCTTGATCACCTGGAGCAGCCGCTCGACGGTCTCCTCGAACGCGTTGCCGGCCCGTACGGGCCGGAAGAACGCGGCACCGCTCAGCGTGCCGGCACCGGCCGGCTCGGGCATCTCGCTCATGCGTCCCATTCTCCGCCCATCCGCCGCCCACGTGCCGCACCCCGGAACCGCCCGCCGTCGGCCGGACCGGCGCCCGCCGCACCCCGAAGCTGCCCGCCGCCGCCCCGGCCCCGGGTCCGCGGGTACCGCGACCGTAATGGATCTATTACGGGCCATTGACGGCGGCTGGTGGCGCCGGGCCGGAAAAGCGGGGGAGTGCGGCCGGGCCGGATGCCATGATCTCCGCGTGGCGATACCCGACATCCTGGCCGGCATGGCGACGACGGGCCGGTGGGGACCGGTGCAAGTCGGCGCCGGCTGGGACGAGGTGACCGCGGCCTTCGGCGAGCCGTGGGACGCCGGCGCGAGGGGCGAGCCGGGGAAGTGGCCGCGCCTGTACGCGTACGGCGACCTCGAACTGACCGTCTGCCGCTGCCGAAGAGTCGGGTCGCCGATCTGCGTCCAGACCTGGCGCGACGTGATCGAACTGCCCTCCGCCGTCCCCGGAAGGTCGCAGGCGTTCCCGGCTCACCTCACCCACCGGGACGTGGTGGACGCCCTCGACCGGGCCGGCTGCCCCTGGGAGCCGTGCGCCGGCCTCACCTTCGGCAGCCAGTGCGCGCTCACCGCCACGCCCAGCGGCGCGACCTTCACCTTCGAGATCCCCGACGACGGGGAGCCGGTGCTGAACGTCATGGGGCTGACCGGCGCCCGGCACGACTGCCCGCCGAGGGCCGGCGCGCCGTCCGGTTGACCCGGGCGGACCGGCCGCGTCCGCCGGTCAGGTGCGGAAGTCGGCCAGCACGGCAGCGAATTGACGCTCCGTCAAGTGCGGCCCTGGCAGGTCTGCTTCGGTCCGCGACCGCAGACCGTCCAGGAGCAGGGCGAGCGGGCGGCGCCAGGCACCGGGCTCGACGGAGGCCAGCGCGGGGACGACGCGGCCCAGCGCCAGCAGGCCCAGCAGCAGGTCCTCCGTGGTGGCGTCCGGGCGGACGGTGCCGTCGGCCCGGGCCCGGCCCAGCAGCGCCGCCAGCGTCTCGCGGTTGTGCGCGTGCAGCGCGTCGAGCGACGGCACACCGGAAAGCCCGGTCGTCATCAGGTCGTTGGCGCCGCGATCGGCGGCCAGCATGGCGAAGACCGCGTCGAGGTAGCCGCACAGCCCGGCCCAGGCGTCCTCGGCGGTCCTGGCCCGCTCGCCCTGCTCCCGGATGCGCCCCAGCGCCTCGCGGAAGACCTCCTCCACCAGCGCGCCCCGGTCGGGGAAGTGCCGGTAGAGGGTGGCGTTGCCGACCCCGGCCCGCCGTGCGATCACGTCGATCGGCGCCTCCACGCCGTGCTCGGCGTAGACCGCGTGCGCGGCCGCCAGCAGCAGTTCCCGGTTGCGCGCGGCATCCCGCCGCCGCGGCGCCGCTTCGGCCTGCGGCGATCCGTGCGGGCGGGTGCGGTCCATACCGGCACCGTACCCGAGGCGATCCGGGCGGGCGGGGGCCGGCCGCGGCGAGGGTCCGGCGCCGTGGCGGCCCTGTGCCGTGGCGGCCGTGTGCTGTGGCGGCCCGATGCGGAGGGCGGCCCGATGTCGGCGCGGCCGGGGCGCGGTCCGTTCGGAGGAGCCCGCGACCTGCCCGTACGCTGCGCCGCCCGCGGTCGAACCGCCCGGCCCCGCGCCCCTCCCGTCCACCTCGGTTGCGGGCACGGCGTCCACCACTGCCCGGGTGCGCCGCCGTCCCGCGCGGAGGCGGCGATCGCACCGCGCGTCCTCTTCGAGCAACACCCGCGCCTCGCCCTCGACGTGGACCCGGCCGCTGTGGCCTGGCGCACCGGCGCCCTGCTCAGGGGGCTGGCCTCGCTGCCGGTCCTGCTGGGCTGACCCGCGCCCGAAGTGGGCCTGGCGGGGCGGGCGTTGCCACCGCTGGCGCGGCTGCTACCGTCGCTCGGAAAACGGGGAGTGCTCCCCGTTTAAAGGTCCGAAGCGCTGCCGCTCGACACAGGAACGGGGTTCTCCATGTCCGAAGGTCCTGACGCGCCCGACTCGCCGGCCGCGCCCGACACAGCCGACGCGCCCGAAGGTGCTGCCGCACCCGACGCACCCGACGCACCCGACGGCGGGCACGGCACCGCGCTGGTGCTCGGCGGGGGCGGGTTCACCGCGATGGCCTGGGAGATCGGTGTCCTGAAGGGCCTGGCCGACGCCGGGTGCGACCTGACGGCGGCGGACCTGGTCGTCGGCACGTCCGCCGGCGCCGTGCTCGGCGCGCGGATCACCGCGGGGGAGCGGCCGGACGACCTGTTCGCGCAGGAGACCGACGGGACGGCGTACTCTCCCGACCTGCGCATCGGCCTCGCGCTGACCGCCCGCTATCTGTGGGCCGCGCTGGGCAGCCGCTCCTCCGCGGGCTCCGCGCGCCGGCTCGGCCGGTTCGGGCGCGGTGCCGTACGGACCGGTGAGGAGGAGGTGCTCGCCGAGATCGGCCGGCTGCTCCCGGCCGCCGCGTGGCCGCAACGCCCGCTGCGGATCGCCTCGGTCGACGCGGACAGCGGCGAGACGGGGTACTTCGACCGGGCGAGCGGGGTCGAACTGCGCCGCGCGGTCGCCGCGTCCGGCGCGGTGCCCGGGATCTGGCCGCCGATCGCCGCGCGCGGCCGGCACTGGATCGACGGCGGGGTGCGCTCCGGCGCCAACCCGGCCCTCGCCATGGGCCAGGCCCGGGCCGTGGTGCTCGCCCCCATCCCCGACGTGCCCGGCCCGCACCCCGGTGCCGCCGCGGAGACCGCCGCCCTGGCCCGGACCGGAGTGCGCACGCTGCTGCTCATCCCCGACGCCGCCGCCCGCCGGGCGTTCGGCCACAACCCCCTCGACCCCGCGCGCCGTCCGGCCGCGGCGGAGGCGGGCCGGGCGCAGGGAATCGCCCGAGCGGGTGACGTCGCCGCCGTGCTGCTGGGCGGTGCGGGCAGCGCGGGGGGTGCGAGCGGCGCGGGGGTGTGAGCGGCGGGAGCGGTACGGGCCGATGAGCCGTGCCGCGGACGGGGTCCGCGGCACCCGGAAAACACGTTGCCGCCGTCCGGCGGCTCTGCTGTGATCGGCCGGTAACCGAAACAGCACACCGACCCCAGGAGCGATGATCATGCGCGGTTCCGTCATGCCGGCTCAGTCAGGACACACCCCCGACCTCGAGGACATGACGCTTCGTGCAATCGCTCCCCTCGCTCAACCTCGGCATCTTGGCGCACATCGATGCCGGTAAGACCAGCCTGACCGAACGGCTGCTGTACGCCGCCGGTGTCATCGACGAGATCGGCAGCGTCGACCAGGGCAGCACCACCACCGACTCCCTCGCCCTGGAGAAGCAGCGCGGCATCACCATCAAGTCGGCCGTGGTGTCGTTCACGCTGCCCGGCGCGCTCGGCGGCACCGACGTCAACCTGATCGACACCCCCGGCCACCCCGACTTCATCGCCGAGGTGGAGCGGGTGCTCGGCGTGCTCGACGGGGCGGTGCTGGTGGTCTCCGCGGTCGAGGGTGTCCAGCCGCAGACCCGCATCCTGATGCGCACCCTGCGCCGGCTGCGCATCCCCACGCTGATCTTCGTCAACAAGCTCGACCGGCGCGGCGCCGACCTCGACCGGACCCTCGACGCCGTCGCGCACCGCCTCACCCCCGACATCGTCCCGATGGCCGGCGCCCGCGACCAGGGCACGCGGCAGGCCGCCGCGCTGCCGTACACCGCCGCCGACCCCGGCTTCGACGCCCGGCTGGCCGACCTGCTCTCCCGCCGCGACGACCGGCTGCTCGCGGCGTACGTCCGCGACGAGACGGCCGTCGACCACGCCCGGCTGCGCGCCGCGCTCGCCGAGCAGACCGCCGCCGCCGAGGTGCACCCGGTGTACGCCGGCTCCGCGGTCACCGGCGCCGGCACCGACGCGCTGATCGCCGGCATCGCCGAACTGCTGCCCGCCCGGCGCCCCGACCCGGCCGCACCGGTGGCCGGCAGCGTCTTCAAGATGGAGCGCGGCGCGGCCGGCGAACGGATCGCCTACGTCCAGGTGACGGCCGGCACCGTACGCACCCGCGACCGGCTGCCGGTGCACCGCGCGGGCGGCGAAGTCGGCGAGGCCGGTGAGGCCGGCGCGGGCAAGGTCACCGCGATCAGCGTCTTCGACGCGGGCACCGACACCCGGCGCGACAGCGTCCCGGCCGGCCGGATCGCCCGGATCTGGGGCCTGGGCGAGGTACGGATCGGCGACACCGTCGGCGCGGCGCCCGCCGGCCATGAGCGGCAGCGGCACTTCTCGCCACCGTCGCTGGAGACCGTCGTCAGCGCCCGGTGCCCCGCCGAGCGCGGCGCGCTGCACGCCGCGCTGGCCCAACTCGCCGAGCAGGACCCGCTGATCGACCTGCGCCGGGACGAACAGCGCCGGGAGATCGCGGTGTCGCTCTACGGCGAGGTGCAGAAGGAGGTCATCCAGGCCACGTTGGCCGACGAGTTCGGGCTCGCCGTCGACTTCCGGCAGACCACCACCCTGCACATCGAGCGCCCGGTCGGCACCGGCGAGGCCGTCGAGTACAACGGGAAGGACGGCAACCCGTTCCTGGCCACGGTCGGCCTGCGGGTCGAGCCCGCCCCGGTCGGCAGCGGGGTGCGGTTCCGGCTCGGCGTGGAACTGGGCGCGATGCCGTACGCGTTCTTCGCCGCGGTCGAGGAGACGGTGCGCCGGACGCTGGAGCAGGGGCTGTACGGCTGGCGGGTCACCGACTGCGTGGTCACCATGACGCACTCCGGCTACAGCCCGCGGCAGAGCCACGCCCATGCCACGTTCGACAAGAGCATGTCCAGCACCGGCGCGGACTTCCGCGGCGTGACCCCGCTGGTGCTGCTGGCGGCGCTGCGGCAGGCGGGCACCACCGTGCACGAGCCGATGCACCGCTTCCGCCTCGACCTGCCCGCCGACGCGCTCGGCACGATGCTGCCCGCGCTCGCCCGGCTCGGGGCCGCGCCCCGCACCCCCACGGCGCGTGACGGCGGATACGAACTGGAGGGCGACATCCCCGCCGCCCGGGTGCACGACCTGGAGCAGCAACTGCCGACCCTGACCCGCGGCGAAGGGGTCCTGGAGAGCGCCTTCCACCACTACCAGCCGGTCACCGGCCGGGTGCCCGAGCGGCCGCGCACCGACCACAACCCGCTGAACCGCAAGGAGTACCTGCTCCAGGTGCAGCGCCGGCTGTCCGGGTTCGGCGGGAATGGCGGCTGACCGCCCGGGGTTGTCGAAGGAAGAAGCCCGGTCCATCCGTCTGGAGTTCTGGAGTCCTCATGGCACGCCCCGTCAAGACGCCCGGCCCCGACCACCCCATCACCGTCGAGCCGACGGCCGCCCGCGTCGTGGTGCGCGCCGGCGGCAAGGTCGTCGCCGACACCACCCGCGCCCTCACCCTTCAGGAGGCCGACTACCCCGCCGTCCAGTACATCCCGCTCGCCGACGTGGCAGCCGACGCGCTGACCCCCACCGACAGCAGCACGTACTGCCCGTACAAGGGCGACGCGTCCTACTACTCGCTGGTCACCGGTGACGACACGATCGCCGACGCCGTGTGGACCTACCGCGAGCCGTACGACGCGGTCGGCGCGATCGCCGGGCACGTGGCGTTCTACCCGAAGCACGTCGAGGTCGAGCAGCTTCAGGACGCCTGAGCCGGCTCGCTCCGGAGCCGGCTCACGCCCGAGCGCGGTCAGGACGCCCGGGCGGAGGCCGTGCCCTCGGCGGTCGACGTCCCCTGGTCTCCCTGCTGCCCGGTGCCGGGCTCGTCGCGGCCACCGCGCAGCAGGGAGGCGACCGCGGCCAGCACGGCCAGAGCCGCGCCGAAGAGGAAGACGATCGTCAGGCCGGAGTGGAACGGCCCGGAGATCAGATGCGGGAAGAACTCGCGGCCGGTCAGGGCGTGCCGCTGCTCCGGGGTGAGCTTCGGGAGCACCCCGCTCGGGCCGAGCAGGTGGGCGACCGGGTTCACCCCCAACTGGGCGGCGAACAGCGACGCGACCGGCGGCAGCGAGCCGGCCTGCGCGGCGGCGGCGTGCGGCACCCCGTTCTGCTGGAGGTGGGCGGTCAGGGTGTGCGGCAGGTTGCCGGCCAGGCCCGCGATCATCAGGGAGAAGAACACCCCGATCGACACGGCGGTGCCGGAGTTCTGGAAGGTCGCGCGCATACCGGAGGCGACGCCGCGCAGGTGCGCGGGCACGCTGCCCATGATCGAGGAGGAGTTCGGCGAGCCGAACATCCCGCTCGCGATCCCGTTGAGCGCGATCAGCAGCGCGAACACCCAGTAGTCGAAGTCGATCGGCAGGCACATCAGCCCGAGGAAGCTCGCCCCGAACAGCAGCGCGCCGGACGTGGCGAGCCCGCGTGAGCCGAACCGGTCCGACAGGTACCCCGACACCGGCCCCGCGAGCAGGAAGCCCGCGGTCAGCGGCAGCATGAAGATGCCGGCCCACAGCGGTGTGCGGGAGTAGTCGTAGCCGTGCAGCGGCAGCCAGATGCCCTGCAACCAGATGATCAGCACGAACTGCATGCCGCCGCGGCCGATGGAGATGGCCAGCCCGGCGAGGTTGCCCGCGGTGAACGCGCGCAGCCGGAACAGGCTGAGCTGGATCATCGGGGACGCGACCCGGCTCTCGACCAGTACGAAGGCCGCCAGCAGCATCACCCCGCCGATGATCAGGGCCAGCACCATCGGGTTCGCCCAGCCCATGGTGTGACCGCGGTAGGGCTGGAGGCCGTAGGTGACGCCGACCAGCACCGCGCTCAGGCCCACCGCGAAGGTGACGTTGCCCCACCAGTCGATCCGTCCGCCGCCGCGCCCGGCGGTCTCGCGCAGCCTGCGCCGCGCCCACAGGGTGCCGAAGACACCGACGGGTACGTTCACCCAGAACACCGCGCGCCAGTCCCACGTCGCGAGCAGCCCGCCGGCCACCAGCCCGATGAACATCCCGGCCAGTCCGGCGACCTGGTTGATGCCCAGTGCGAAGCCGCGCTGCTCGCGCGGGAACGCGTCGGTGAGGATCGCCGCGGAGTTCGCGGTGAGCATCGAGCCGCCGGCGGCCTGCAGCAGCCGCCAGCCGATCAGCCACATCGCGCCGTGCTCGGCGTCGAACGGGTCGAAGGACAGCAGCACGGAGGCGAAGGTGAAGAGCGTGAAGCCCGCGTTGTAGATCCGTACCCGCCCGTACATGTCGCCGAGCCGGCCGACGGTGACGACCAGGACCGCCTGCACCAGGCGGTAGCCCATGATCATCCACAGCAGGTAGGCGATGTTGCCGGGGGCCAGCGGGTCCAGGTGGATGCCGTTGAAGATCGCGGGCAGCGCGATGAGGACGATCGAGCCGTCGAGGGAGGACATGAAGACGGCGGCGGTGGTGTTGGTGAGCGCCGCCCACTTGTAGCGGTCGCCCGCCGGTTTGGCCCCGGGCGCGGGCGCGGCGGCGCTCATCGGTCCGTCCCGTGGGTGGCGGAGCTGGCGGAGTCGGTGGAGGTGCCGGAGCCGGGGCCGGTGGGGGTGGCGGAGCCGGTGTCCGCGTCGCCTGGCGGGTCCGCGTCGGGCGGTATGACATGCTCGGCCAGCCGGAGCAACAGCGGTGCAGTCGTGGCGAGTTGGGCCAGCTCGGTGCGGTCGAACCGCGCGTCGAGGACGCCCGCGACCAGCTCCGTGCGCGCGCTGCGCTTGTCGCGCAGCACCTGCATCCCGTCCTCGCTGACGGAGAGCACCTTGCGCCGCCCGTCCTGCGGGTCGGCCGTCACCTCGACCAGGCCGCGGGCCTGGAGCGCCGCGAGGGTCGCGCCCATGGACTGCGGCGAGATCTGCTCCCGCCGGGCGAGTTCCGCGGAGGTCGCCGGTCCGCCGCGGTCCAGCCGCGCCAGGGCGGTGCGCTCGGGGCCGCTGGGCTCGCCCGGGCCCATCCGTATCTGGCGCATCCGCCGCAGCAGCAGGCCGAGTCCGTCCAGCAGGGCGGCGGCCGTGTCATGGGAGTTCGGTTCCTCGGTCACGAAAGTAAGGGTAACTGATAAGCCTGATTGATGAATATCCCCATCGGCCACCGATCCGGTCCGGGCGCGACCGGAAGGAAGCCGGCCGGCCGGCGCCGAACGCAAGGGAGCCGAATGGAGCAGACCGGTCAGGAATCGAGAAGCGGGGGTCGGCGGGCCGCGGATAACTTCGCATCATGACTTCCATCGAATCCGTGATCATCGAGGCGGAGGACCCCGCCGCCGCCGAGAACTTCTACGCCACCGCCTTCGGCCTGGGCGACCGCATCCGCGTCAGGGCCGCCGAAGCCCCCACGACCGGCTTCCGGGGGTTCACGCTGTCGCTCACGGTGGCGCGGCCGGCCACCGTCGACGGCTTCGTCGATGCCGCGGTCGGCGCCGGCGGCACGGCGGTGAAGCCGGCCGCCAAGTCGTTCTGGGGCTATGGCGGCGTCGTCCGGGCCCCCGACGGGACGCTGTGGAAGATCGCGACCTCGGAGAAGAGGGACAAGGGCCCGGCCACCCGGGACGTCGACCAGGTCGTGCTCCTGCTCGGCGTCGAGGACGTGAAGGCGACCAAGGAGTTCTACGTCGAGCACGGCCTGACCGTCGGCAAGAGCTTCGGCCGCAAGTACGTCGAGTTCGCGGCGCCGTCGAGCCCGGTCAAGCTGGCGCTGTACGGCCGGGGCGCCCTCGCCAAGGACGCCGGCGTCGCCCCCGACGGCACCGGATCGCACCGCCTCGCCGTCGTGGGCGGTGACCGCGGCGCCTTCACCGACCCCGACGGCTTCGTCTGGGAGCAGGCCGCCTCGCGCTGAGGCGGCGGCCGGGCATCGAGGCCCCAAACCCCTGGAGCGCACGGGACGGGGGAGGGCAGACTGGGACCCATGGGTGAGAACAAGAAGCTGATGCTGGCCGGCGAGTGGTACATCGCCGACGACGAGGAACTGGGCGCGGACTCCCGGCGGCGCGAGGAGCTGTGCCGGGTGTTCAACACGGCGACCGACCCCGAGCGGCGGCAGGCGGCGCTGCGCGAGATGCTCGGCTCCGTCGGCGAAGGGGTGGGCATCCGGCCGCCGTTCCAGTGCGACTACGGCAGCTACATCAGCATCGGCGCGCGTACCTTCGTCAACTTCAACGCGGTCTTCCTCGACGCGGCCCCGATCACCGTCGGCGCCGACGTGCAGATCGGCCCCAACGTCCAACTACTCACCCCCACCCACGAGTTGGACACCGAGCGGCGCCGCGCCGGATGGGAGAAGGCCCTGCCGATCACCATCGGCGACAACGTCTGGCTCGGCGGCGGGGTGATCGTCTGCCCGGGCGTCACCATCGGCGCCGACACCGTGGTGGGCGCCGGCTCGGTCGTCACCAAGGACCTCCCCTCCGGCGTCCTCGCGGTCGGCAGCCCGGCCCGCGTCATCCGCCGCCTGGCCGGCACCGTCGAGGCGTGAGCCGGAGCCGCGCCGAGGGCGCCCGCTGATGGACGTCGAGGAGCAGGAGCTGACCGACCCGTACGAAGGGGTGCTGGTCGGCCCGCGCGGAGGCAGCGACGTCGGCGTCGTGGTGCTGGGCGGTTCCAGCGGGCGCGTCGAGCGGGAGCGGGCGCGGGTGCTGGCCCGGCAGGGCGTGCGGGCGCTGGCGCCGCGCTGGTTCGGCGGCCCGGGGCAGCCACCGGGGATCTGCGAGATCCCGCTGGAGACGTTCACCGCGGCCGTCGGCCTGCTCCGGGCCGGCGGCGCGCGGCGCGTCGGCGTCCTGGGCCTGTCCAAGGGCGCCGAAGCGGCCCTGCTGACCGCGGTGTACGAGCCCCAGGTGGACGTGGTCGTCGCGCTGTCGCCCACCTCGCGGGTCTGGTGCAACGTCGGCCCCGGCGCCGACGGCCGGCAGCAGCCGTACCGCTCGTCCTGGACGTGGCGGGGGCGCCCGCTGCCCTTCGTCCCGATGGACGACAACTGGGCTCCCCCCGAAGGGAGTTCAGGACCCGTCGCGGTCAGGGGCTGGTACGAGCTCAGCGAGCGTACGTATCCGCACCTGCTCCCGGCGGCCGACATCCCGGTGGAGCGCGCCCGGGCCGACGTGCTGCTCGTGGCCGGTGGGGACGACGCGATGTGGCCCTCCCTGCCCTTCGCGGAACGGCTGGCCGTGCGGCGCCGCGCGGCAGGCGCCACGGTGCGCCTGGTCGCCCGGCCGGACGCGGGCCATCGCCCGGTCTTCCCGGGCGAGCTCCCGGCCCGGCCCTCCCCGCACTTCGCCTACGGCGGCACCCCGCAGGCCGACGCGCTGCTGGGCGCTGCCGCCTGGCCGCACATCCTCGACGCCCTCCACGGCCCGCGCCCGGGTCACTCCAGGGCGCAGCGGTAGGACGTGGCCGGTTTGCCGTTGAGGGACAGGGCGGCGACGGGGACGAAGCCGTTGTGTTCGAGGACGGCGCGCGAGGCCGGGTTGTCGTGGGTGACCCGGGCGCGCAGTGTGACGAGTCCGTAGGAGGTGGCGGCGAGGTCGCGTACCTCGCGCACCGCCGCGGTGGCCAGGCCCTGCCCGGCGGCCTTCTGCGCGATCCGGTAGCCCAGCTCCGCCGAGCCGTCGGCGTCCACCTCGATCAGGTTCACCCGGCCGACCACCTCGCCGTCCGCGGTCACCAGCACGTGCGGGTAGTCGGTCCCGGCGGCCTGGTAGGCGAGCAGTTGCGCGAACCGCGCGTCGAACTCGGCGAAGAACGCGTCCCCCCGGTCGGGCACCGATGCCGCGAAGTACGCGCGGTTCTCCCGCTCGAAGGCGAGCACCGCGGGGGCGTGGTGGGGGCGGAGCAACTGGAGTCGTGGGATGGGCATGGGTGGATGGGGGGTGCGGCGCCGTGTCCGGCCGGCCCCCGGCCTCCTCTCGTCTCAACGCGCCGGGCTGTCCGGGGCGTTCGGGTGCTCGGTGCCGGCCGCGCTGTCGGTGCTGCCCGCGCTGCCGGTGCTGTCCGCGTTGCCCGCGCTGTCGGTGCTGCCCGTGCCGCCCGTTCCGCCCGTGTCTCCGGGGCTTCGGGGACCTCCCGGGCTTCCGGGCGCCGGCCCGGTGGAGCCGCGCAGGACGAGCTGGGTGGCCAGCTCCACATGCAGCGTGTCCACCGTGTGCTGCTCCAGCAGCCGCATCAGCAGGGAGACCGCCATCCGCCCCATCTCCTCCAGGGGTTGGCGGACGGTGGTCAGGCGCGGCACGGTGCTGCGGCTCAGATCGATGTCGTCGAAGCCGGTGATCGACAGGTCCTCCGGCACCCGCAGACCCCGCTCGTATGCCGCCCGCAGCGCGCCGACGGCGGCCTTGTCGTTGAACGCGACCAGGGCGGTGGGGCGTTCGGGAAGGTCGAGGAGTTCGCAGGCGGCGGCGTAACCCCAGTCGGCGGTGGGCTCGATGGAGCGGATCAGCTCGGGGGCAGGCAGCACGCCCGCGTCCGCGAGCGCCGAAGTGTGCCCGGCGAGACGGGACTTGCCCGCCAGCCAGTCGCCCGGCCCGCCGATCACCCCGATCCTGCGGTGCCCCAACTCCACCAGGTGCGCGGAGACGCTGCGGGCGGCGGTGAGGTTCGCCGCCGACACCGACGCGATGTCCCGGGGCAGCGGGGTGCGCGGGTCGATCACCACGAACGGGAAGTCCTTCGCGCGCAGCGCCTCCAACTCGCGTTCGGGCTCGGGCGGCACGATCAGTATCGCGCCGGCGATGCCCGGGTCGTCCGGCAGCCCGGGCAGGACCTGGGCGGTCCGCGCCGCGTCTCCCGCGCTGAGCACCAGGCGGCGCCCGTGTAGGTCCAGCGTCTCGGCGACCGAGGAGACGATCACCCCGAAGTAGTCGGTCAGGACGTACGGGCAGCGGACGTAGATCGCGCCGGTAGCGCTGCCGCGCCGGGCCGGGGCCTGCGCGCCCAGCCGGGCCACCGCCCGCCGCACCCGGCTCTCGGTGTCGGGCGCGACCCGTACATGTCCGTTCATCACCCGCGAGACCGTCGCGATCGACACGCCCGCCTCGGCGGCGATCGCCCGGACCGTCGCCTTGCCCCCGCTCGCGCTAGCCACGCGTTACACCCTCCCGTTTCACCCGCGCAGCCTAACGCCGTCCCGTATCAGCCCACCAGGCCCACGGCGGCGTTTCAACGCGTTACACGCGGCGGCGCACCGGGCGTCCCCTGGGCCCGTGTCGTGACCCTGGTCGTCCGGGGCTACGGGGAGGGGGGAGGGCCGGCCTGGCTGAGGTACGTATGGATGCGGTCGCGCTCCCAGGCGCCGGCGTCGCCGTCAGGGTAGTGCTGGGGTTCGAGCCACTGCCAGAGCAGCGTGAGGACGTCGCGGACCGGGGTGCCGGGCCAGGGGGAGCGGAGCAGCACGTAAGGGTCGGTGAGCCGGTCCGGGCGGGTGTCGGGGAGGGTGCGGCGGTGGGCGGCCGGCCACGCCTGCGGCACCGTCGGGCTGCCGGTCAGCTCCTCCGCGGGGGCGAAGCCCTGGGCGATGAGTTCGGCGGCGCCGGGCGGCAGCCAGCGCGAGCGGTGGACGGGGTCGCCGAGGTCGGCCCGGCGCAGCGCGGCCAGGGGTGCGCGGACCCCTTCGTCGACATCCTGGGCCGTGCGCTGCCAGGTCCGTTCGTGGGCCGCGACCAGCGCCTCGTCCGCACCCGCGAGGAACAGCTCCTCGCACCGCTCGCACAGCGCCAGCTCCTGCGCCCAGATGTGCTCCTTGCCGTACACCCGGTGCCGGGAGCGGTCCGGGTCCAACCGGTGCACCCACACGCCGGGCGACGCGGCGCACCACGCGCACCGCGGACCGTCGCCGTCGGGTTCGTACGCTCCGTGATCACCCATGTACCGACCCTACGACGCACCACCGACAGTCACCCGGCGGCCGCGGCGGCACGGCTGTCACGCCGGTCGGGCCGGCTCCGCCGCCCAGCGGTCGGTGCGGGCGGTGACGTCGGCGAAGTGCTCGGCGATGGCGTCCGCGGCGGCGCCCGGGTCGCGGGAGCGCAGCGCGTCCAGGACCCTGCGGTGCTGGCGGACGACCTGGTCGTGGTCCGTGCGCGGCTTGCCGACCTCGTGTTCGAGCTGCCGGTACACCCCCCAGAACAGCGCGATGAGCTGGAGCGCGAGCGTGTTGCCGAGGGGCTCGTAGAGCAGTTCGTGGAAGCGCCGGTCGTGGTCGGCGCGGCCGGGCGCCCCGTCGGCGGCCAGCGCGTCCAACTCGGCCTGGAGGCGGTCGAGATCGGCGGCGGTCAGCTCCAGGGCCGAGCGCCTGATCAGCCCGCTCTCCAGCATCGCGCGGACCTCCACGATGTCGCGCAGCGCGCCGGGGTTCTCGCGGCGCACCGCGAGCCGGGAGTGGAAGAGCAGCCCGGGCGCCATGGACAGCACCTGCGCGGTGCCGACGTACGTGCCGTAGCCGTGCCGGATGTCGACGATGCCGAGCGCCTGGAGGCCCTTGAGCGCCTCGCGCACGGAGTTCCGGCTGACCCCGAGGGTGCGCATCAGCTCCGGCTCGGCGGGCAGCGGGTCGCCCGGGTCGAGGTCCAGTTCGACGATCAGGTCGGTGATCTGGTCCTGCACGGTGGGTCGCCGGCCTCGGGCCGGCGGCGAGATCTCCGGTACGGGGGGCTTGCGCTGCGCTGCCATGGCGCCTAGGTTACCTGGACCGTAGGACGTCGGACGTCCCACGTCCAACCTCACCGTTCACCCGCTCCCGAGGATGCGAGCCGCATGAGCTACTCACAAGCACCACCGCTGCGTTGGCGTGCGGAACTGTCCCGTCAGGACTGGAAGGCGTTCTCCGCGGCCTGGCTGGGCTACGCGATGGACGGCTTCGACTTCGTCCTCATCACGCTGGTCCTCACCGAGATCTCGCACGACTTCCACCTCTCCACGGTCACGGCCGCGACCCTGGTGTCCGCGGCCTTCGTCTCCCGCTGGTTCGGCGGCCTGGCCATCGGCGCGCTGGGCGACCGCTTCGGCCGCCGCCCGGCGATGGTGCTCAGCATCGCCCTGTACGCCGTGGGCTCGGTGCTCTGCGGCTTCTCCTGGGGCTACTGGTCGCTGTTCGCGTTCCGCATGGTCGTCGGCCTCGGCATGGCCGGCGAGTACGGCACCAGCGTCACCTACCTCATCGAGAGCTGGCCGAAGAAGCTCCGCAACACCGCCAGCGGCATGATCCTGTCCGGCTACCCGCTCGGCGGTGTGCTCGCCGCCAAGGTCTACGCGTGGGTCGTGCCGCACAGCAGCTGGCGGGTGCTGTTCTGGATCGGCGTGCTGCCCGTCGTCCTCGCGATCTACCTGCGCCGCAGGCTCCCGGAGGCCACCGAGTGGAAGGAGGCCGCCGACTCCGGCCGGCGCCCGGTCAGCGCCACCGCCGTCCTGTTCTCCGGCGGCCGCAGACGGCTGGTCAACGTGGTGCTGTGCCTCGCCGTCGCCGTCGCCCTCGTGGTGGTGCTGCGCGGCCAGAACATGCCGGTCACCCTCGCGCTGGTCGCTGTGATCACCGCCTGCTTCGTCGCGCTGACCGTCCAGTTCGCCGGACGCCTGTGGCCGGTGGTGGTCGCGCTGATGGTCACCGTGTTCTGCGCGTTCCTGTACTCCTGGCCGCTCCAGGCGCTGCTGCCGACCTACCTCAAGACCTCGCTGCACTACAGCCCGGACCAGGTGTCCAACGCGCTGCTGTACGCCGGTTGCGGCTACGCGGTCGGCTGCGTGCTCAGCGGTTACCTCGGCGACCGGTTCGGCACCCGGATCGCGTACACCGGGATGCTGACCGCCTCGCTCGTCTTCGTCGTGCCCGTCTTCGCGCTCGGCTCCGGCCACACCGTGTGGATGTGGGTGCTGCTGTTCATGCTGGTCGGCACCGGCTCGGGCGGTTCCGGGGTGCTGCCGAAGTACGTCAGCGACCATTACCCGCTGGACATGCGGGCCGCCGCGCTCGGCTTCAGCTACAACGTCGGCGCGCTCGGCGGCGCCGCCGCCCCCGTCCTCGGCGCCAAACTCGCGAAGCCGCTCAGCCTCGGCACCTCCATCGCCGTGCTCGGCGTGGCGCTCACCGCCCTGGTCGTCCTGCTGGTCGGATTCAACGTGCCGGTCCGCGTCCAGCGCGCCGCCGACCGCCGTGCCGAACGCGCCGGGCTGCCGCCGCGTGAGGGGCAGCAGGAGGGGGTGTTCGCGCCGAACCCGGCCGCGGGTCAGGACCCGGGCGCCGCATCCGACGTGGGTCCCGCATCCGGCCCCGGTACGGGCGCGGGCCCGGGCCCGGGGCACCAATCCGGCGCGCCCGCCGCACCGGCCCAACCCAACACCGCGAAGAGGACCTGATGTTCCACGGAGTCGTCCCTCCCCTGTGCACCCCGCTGACCGACGACGGGGAGGTGGACACCGCGTCGCTGGAACGCCTCACCGCGTTCCAGCTCGACGCCGGCGTGCACGGCCTGTTCGTCGGCGGCTCCACCGGGGAGATCGCCCAACTGACCGACACCGCACGGGACATCGCCCTGCGTACGGTGGTCGCCACCGCCGCCGGGCAGGTTCCCGTGCTGGCCGGCGCGATCGACACCGGGACCCTGCGGGTGCTGGACCACGCCCGGCGCGCCAAGGCGATCGGCGCCGACGCGGTGGTGGTCACCGCGCCCTTCTACGTCGGCGTCGCCGAGCCCGAGGTGCGTGCCCACTACGAACTCCTGCACGCGGCCCTCGACTTGCCGCTGGTCGCGTACGACATCCCCGCCAACACCGGCTTCAAGCTGCCCTCCGCGCTGCTGGTGAGCCTCGCGCAGGACAAGGTGATCGCGGCCGTCAAGGACTCCTCCGGCGACCTCGAAGGCTTCCAGCGGGTGCTGGACGGCACCGCCGGCAGCGGCGCGGGCTGCCTGACCGGCTCCGAGACGCTCGCCGACCTCGCGATGGCGCGCGGCGCGGACGGGATCGTGCCCGGGCTCGGCAACGTCGATCCGCACGGATACGTGCGGCTGTACGAAGCGGCCCGGCGCGGCGACCATGCCGCCGCGCGGGCCGAACAGCGGCGGCTCACCGAGCTGTTCGGCATCATCGGGATTCCCGACCAAGGGAGGATCGGGCGGATGTCCGCGGCGCTCGGCGCCTTCAAGGCGGCGCTCGCCTCCCGCGGCGTCATCCGGTCCGGCCGCACCCAGGCGCCCTTGCTCCCCCTCACCCCGGACGAGCTCGCCGCGATCACAGCCCACCTCGCCGCTGCGGGCTTGGGGGCCGTCCGGTAACGGGACCGCCCGCTCGCACGACTCCGCCTCGGTGAGTGTCCCTCGCGGTGGTTCGGTCACCTTGCGGTGCGCTGCGGCTTGTCGCGCAGTTCCCCGCGCTCCTTTGAGGGTGGCCGTTCTCCCGCGGGGTGACCGGCAAACCGGCCACCGGGGCGCAGGGAAACGTCATCACGTCAGTGCCACGTACAACAGGAGGCCGTCAGCATGCCGTTCAGCCGTCGCAGACTCATCGTGTTGCCGCTCGCCGCGGGAGCGCTCAGCCTGGCCGGAGTGTCCACGAAGGCGGTGGCCGCCTCGGAAGGCGGCGCGACCACACCGGCGCCGGAGACGACCGTGTTCACCTCGGGCGCCGACGGCTACGCCGTGTACCGCATCCCGGCCGTGGTCCGCACCGCGCGGGGCACCCTCGTGGCGTTCGCCGAGGCCAGAAGCGGCAGTTCGGACAGCGCGACGACCGTGGTCGTGGCGAAGCGGTCGGCGGACGGGGGCCGCACCTGGGCCGCGCAGGCGGTGGTCGCCGGCGACGGCACGAACACGCATGGGAACCCCGCCCCCGTGGTCGACCCGCGCACCGGCCACATCACGCTGCTGACCTGCACGAACGGTGCCGGAGTGACGGAGGCGGAGATCATGTCCGGCCAGGCGTCCGCGGCCGACGGCCGCCGGGTGTGGGTGCAGCACAGTACGGACGACGGGCAGACGTTCAGCCCGCCGCGGGAGATCACCGCGACCACGAAGCACCCGGACTGGCGCTGGTACGCCACCGGCCCGGGCCACGCGATCGCGCTGGAGACCGGGCGGTACCGCGGCCGGCTGGTGGCGCCCGCCAACCACTCGACGGCGCCCCCGGCCGGCTCCACCGACGTCGGCACCGAGGCGAAGTACTACGGCGGCCACTGCCTGCTGAGCGACGACGGCGGCACCACCTGGCGGATCGGCTTCGTGGACGACACCCCGGACGGCGTGGTCAACGCCAACGAGACCGCGGTCGCCCAACTTCCCGACGGCACCGTGTACTTCAACGCCCGCGACCAGAACGGCACCGCCCCCGGCGTCCGGGTCGACGCCCGCAGCCGTGACGGCGGCGCGCGACTGGAAGAGCCGTACGCGCCCCAAGTGGGTCTGGCCGGACCGGTCGTGCAGGGCAGCCTGCTGCAACCGGCCGCCGGGCCACTGCTGTTCGCCGGGCCCGCCGACCCCGACGCCCGCGCGGACATGGCGGTCCGCGCGAGCACCGACGGCGGCCGCACCTGGACATCCGTCCACACCCTCAGCGGGCTCCCGGCCGGCTACAGCGACCTGGTGCAGACCGGCCCCGACGAGGTCGGCCTGCTCTACGAGACCGGCACGGCCACCGCGTACGACCGGATCGCCTTCGCCCGGCTGCCGTTGCGCGCGCTGCGGCCGTGACCGGGCAGGAGACCCGCGCGCCCGTATCCGTACGCGGGCCGGCACCGTATCCGATCGCGGACCTGCTCCGTCCGTACGCGGGCCGGCCCGCGCTCCTCAGCGCCGTGACAGGTAGGCGTCGAGCGCGCGGTGCAGCACCCGGTTGACCGGGAAGTCCCACTCGCCGATGTTCTCGCACGCCTCGCCGCCCGCACCGGACTTGAAGCGCAGCAGCCCCAGGTGCGGGTCGGACTCCGCCACGGTGTCCGTGATGCCGCGGAAGTCGTAGACCGACGCGCCCAGTTCGCAGGCGTCCTGCACCATCTGCCACTGGATCGCGTTGTTCGGCTGCACCTCGCGGCGCATGACCGTGGAGGCCCCGTAGGAGTACCAGACGTGCCCGCCGACCGTCAGCATCGTGGCCGCCGACAGCACGTCGCCGTCGTGCGAGGCGAGGTACAGCCGCATCCGGTCCGGGTCCTCCGCCGTCAGCGCACTCCACATCCGTTCGAAGTAGGTCAGCGGGCGCGGCACGAAGCCGTCACGCTGCGCGGTCTCGACGTAGAGCCGGTGGAACTCCGGCAGGTCGGAGGCGTCACCGCGGACCACCTTGACGCCGGCGTTCTCGGCCTTCTTCACGTTGCGCCGCCACTGCTGGCTGAAGCCGCGCAGGATGTCCTCCGGCGCCCGGCCCCCGACCGGCAGCCGCCACACGAACCGCGGCTGGCCCGCCCCGAAGCCGTCCGCGCCGGTCCGGGCCGGCCGCCAGCGCGCCGCCCGCAGCCGCGCCTGCACCTCGCCCGCCCGCGGGTCCTGCCACGTCGGCTCGGCCTCGCCCAACCGGGTGACACCGGGGTCGGCGATCGCCGCCTTGACCGCATCCGCGTCCCAGCTCCGCGCCTCGACCCGCGGGCCCACCCGCACCGCGAACGCGCCCTGCGCCTTGCAGTGCGCCACCAGCGGCTCCAGCCACCGGTCCAGGTCGTCGGCGTGCCAGTCGATCACCGGGCCCTCCGGCAGGTACGCCAGCGACCGCCGTACTCTCGGCAGCGGCCGGTACAGCACCAGGCCCACCCCGACCAGCCGCCCCTGGTCGTCGCTCCACCCCAGGCTCTCCGCCCGCCAGTCCGGCTTCACCCCGCCCCACGACGGCACCTGCATATGGCTCGCGGTGCCCCGCTCCGCCACGAAGTCCAGGTGCTGCCGTGCGCTGATCGGTGCAACGGTGTAGGTCGTCGATGCCATCGGAAAGTCAGCCGCCCTTCGCCTGCGCGGCCTCGAAGAAGGGCCGCGCGTGAACGTGTCGCGCCGGTGCTCGCAGCGTACGACGGCCAGGACGGGTCGGCCCGGTGGCGGCCGGGACGCAATCGAACGGTTGATCGGTGCGCCGGCCGGGCGGAGGGCGCCGTTCCCCAGGCCGGCGGCGGCACGAGCCTCACCGCGCGGCAGCTCACCCTGGTCACCTCGGACCGCCAACTCCTGCTCGAACGGCGGCACATGGACGTGGCCGGAGCGGTCCGCCGGATCTGCGCCGTGCAGGCGCAGACGGCCGCGTCGCCGTATGTCCCGTCTGTGGACCCGGGTACGGGACTTCGCGCCAGAGGACCTGGACGCGGCGGTCGCGGACCGCCGGATCGTCAAGGCGAGCCTGATGCGGATCACCCTGCACGCCGTCCACGCTGAGGACTACGCGGCCTGCCGCGCCGCCATGCGCGGCACCCCGCGGGCGAGCCGGCGGGGCCGACCCGGCCGCACGGTGGTGAAGGTCTGGGCCCGCGGGCGTGCGGGTGCGCGCCCGCGGGTCAGGTTCGCGCTCCTCCGCTACCAGGTGAGCAGCAGCACCGCGATGTCGTCGAGGTGCCGACCCGCGTCCATCTCCTGGGCGGTGGTGGCGAGATGGTCGACGAACGGGCGGCCCGAGAGCGGGGGAGCGGCGTCGACCAACGCCACCAGGCCCTCGGTGCCGAGGCGTTCGCCGCCGGCGCCGACATGGCCTTCGGTGAGCCCGTCGGTGAACAGCAGCAGGGAACCGCTGCCGGGCAGTTCCGACTCGGTGGTCCGCCAGTCCGCGAGACCGGGTACCAGGCCGAGCGCGATGCCCGGGAGCGCGGCCATCTGGCTGGTGCGGCGCGGGAGTCGGGCGCCTGCCGTGCCCGCACCGGCCTCGCCGTCCCCGTCCCCGCCTGCCTCGATGAGCAGCGGCGCGTCGTGTCCGGCGAGCGTCACCTCCACCCGGCAGCCGGCGCCGTCCGTGGCGGGCGTCAGCGACAGCGTCGCGACCGTCGCGAACATCGACGACGTGGTCCGTTCCGCGACGAGGATCTGCTCGATCACCCCGAGCAGGTCCGCGTCCCGGTGCCCGCTCAGCACCAGCGTGCGCCATGCGATACGCAGGCACACCCCGATCGCCGCCGCGTCCGGGCCGTGCCCGCTGACGTCGCCGATCACCGCGTGCACGGTCCCGTCGGGGGTCTCCACCACATCGAGGAAGTCCCCGGCCAGCAGGGCGCCTTCGCGGCCCGGCAGGTAGCAGGACGCCGTGGCCACCGCGGTCCCGGTACGCATCGGCACCGGCAGCAGGCCCCGCTCCAGCCGCTGGTTCTCCTGCGCGCGCTGCTCGTTGAGCCGCAGTCGCGCGGTGGTCTGCTCGGCGTGCTTGCGGTGCACGGCGTACCGGATCGCGCGGTCCAGCAGCTCGCCGGTGACCGTGCCCTTCACCAGGTAGTCCTGCGCCCCGGCGGCGACCGCGTCCGCGCCGGCCCGGCTCTCGGCGAGTCCGGTCAGCACGATGATCGCCGACGACGGGCAGGCCGCCTGGGCCTGGTGTACGGCGCCGATCCCGGAGGCGTCCGGCAGGTGCAGGTCGAGCAGGATGCACTCGGGTGCCTCCTGCGCCATCCGCCCCATCGCGTCGGCGAGGGTCTGCGCCCAGTGCAGCCGTACGTTCAGCGTGGTGTCGGAGAGGTACTCCTCGACCAGCAGGGCGTCCCCGGGATCGTCCTCGACGAGCAGCACGCGGTACGTCTCGGCGGACTGCGGTGCTCTGGACGCGGCGTCCACGGCCGCGTTGTCACCGGTCACAGCCCCGCTCCCGACGTTCCCGCGTCCTTGTCGCCGTCCGACTCCGACTCCGGCTCCGACTCCGGCTGCGGCTCCGACTGCGCCGGCAGCGAGGCCCGCACCGACCGCGCCTCCGGACCCGCCTGCGTCTCCGCTGCCGCCTGCGTCTCCGCTTCCGGTTGCGGCGCCGGTTGTTCCGCGCGGCGCGGGAGCGTGAAGACGATCCGCGTGCCGGGGGAGTGGTCGGCGTCGATCCGGACGTCGCCGCCGTGGAAGTCGACGATCTTCTTGCACAGCGCCAGGCCGATGCCGTTGCCGGGATAGGCGTCGCGGGTGTGCAGCCGCTGGAAGATCACGAACACCCGCTCGGCGAACTCCGGCGCGATACCGATCCCGTTGTCGGTCACCGCGAACTCCCACCGCTCCTCGCCGTCCGGCGCCACCGACAGGTGGATGCGCGGCGGGCGGTCCGGGGCGCGGAACTTGATCGCGTTGGAGAGCAGGTTCTGCAGCAGCATGCCCAGTTGGGTGGCGTCGCCGCTGACCACCGGCAGCGGGTCGTGGGTCAGCTCGGCGCCCGACTCCTCGACCGCGAGGCTCAGCGAGTCCGTGGTCCTGGTGTACAGCGTCTCCAGGTCCACCGCGGTGGACTCGGCGTGCACCCGCCCCACCCGGGAGAACGCGAGTAGGTCGTTGATGAGCGTCTGCATCCGGTTGGCGCCGTCGACCGCGAACTCGATGTACTGCCCGGCGCGGTCGTCGAGTTGGTCGGCGTAACGGCGCTGGAGGAGCTGGCAGAAGCTCGCCACCTTCCGCAGCGGCTCCTGGAGGTCGTGCGAGGCGACATACGCGAACTGCTCCAACTCCGCGTTGGAGCGCCGAAGATCGGCCGCCTGCTCGTCCAGCCGGCCGCGCACCGTGTCGCTGAACGCCAGCGCCTTCACCAGGCGCACGCGCATCGACTCCACGTCCACCGCCAGCGCGCGGACGTCGGCCGGGCCGGTCGCCGCCACCTGGTGGCCGAAGTCACCGTCGGCCACCGTCCTGACGTCACCGGAGAGCCGGCCCAGCGGACCGGTCACGCCACGGCGCAGCCCGACGAAGATCAGCGCGGTGAGCACGGTGATGACGGCCGCGATGAAGCCGAAGATCCAGTCGCGCTCGGCGTCCACCCGCCGCAGGTCCGCACGGGCCTTGTCGTGCCGCTCGGCGAGCGTCCGCTCCAGCCGGCCGGCGGCCGCCCGTACCGCGTCGAATTCCTGCTTGCCCTCCTCGGCCCGCTGCGTCGCCAGCGCCACCGGGGCGCCCGGTGCGGCCGCCGCGATCGGGCGGGCGATCCGGGACTGCCACACCTCGGTGCGGGCCAGCAGCGTGTCCAGGTCGGCGTTCGCCCCCTTGTCGTGCGCGAGCAGAGTCCGCAGGACCGCGGTGTGTTCGCGCTGGTCGGTCAGACCGGTGCTGTAGGGCTGGAGGAACGACCGCTGCCCGGTGATGCCGTAGCCGCGTACGCCGGTCTCCTGGCTGATCAGCGTGTCCTCCAGCTGCGCCGCGGCCACCAGGGCGGGCGTGTCGGAGTTGGCCAGGTTGTCGGTGAGGCGGGAGGAGCGGGCGAAGACCCAGCCGCCGGCGAGTGCGAGCACCAGCAGCACGGTGAGCGCGGCGCAGGTGCCGACCACCAGCCACCGGCGGGTGGTCCAGCCGTCCTGGACCGGCCGGCGGACGCGGGCCCGGTGTCCCGGGCCCGGTGTCCCGGGCTCGGCGGGCGGGTCGGGCTCGGCGGTCGGGTCGGTCGCGGCGGTCGGGCCGGGCCCGGCCTCCGGCTCCGACTGCTGCGGCTGCGGCGGCGAACTCTCGGTGTGCACCGACCGATCCTGCCCGTCGTCGCGTATCGGCACAACGCCGGCCACGGCTGCTCCTCGAACATGTCGAACACGTCGACCGCCGCGGGGCGCGGCGGTCAGCGAAAAAATTAGCACCACGAACAGTCGCAGTGCGGCAACAGTACACTGGTGGGACAACATGGGTTGTCCGATCACGGTCACGCCCGTATAGAGTGCACAAGTGCCCAGCGAGCGAACCTCCCTGCCACCCGAACACGACCGGCTCACCGAGCTGGCAGAGCGCGCCGTGGAGGACCTCGCCCGCAGACTCGCCGAGGAGGAGTTCGTACCGCTCCGGCGGGGCACACGCCGCCTCGGCGACACCCGAACCGGATCGGGCAGGGCCGCCCCGCGCGGCCCGGCCCACCACCAGACCACCGAAGGCCAGGCCGTCGAACCGCTGGCCCGGCTGCACGCCCTGTCCTATCTGCTACGAGCCGTCGACTCCTGCGCCACGCAAGCGGCTTCGGCCGCCGCCCGGCAGGGAGCCGGCTACCCCGAACTCGGCAGCGCCTGGGGCATCACCCGCCAGGGCGCGCGCCGACGCTGGCCCGGCCTGGTCTTCCTCGCCGATCAACCCACCCGGCCCCTGCCCGCCCGGACCTCCAGGAGCGCATTCGTGAACGCCCTCATGCCCAACCGCTCCTACCACGTCCTGCTCGTCGAGGACGACGCCGCCGACGCGCTGCTGATCGAGGAGGCCATGAACGACAAGGGCATGGTCCGCTCCATCGCCCGTGCCACGGACGGCATCACCGCGCTGGAATACCTCCGCTCGCCGGACAACCCGCGCCCCGACCTGATCGTCCTGGACCTCAACATGCCCCGGATGAACGGACGCGAGCTGCTCGGCGTGCTCAAGGACGACCCGCAGCTCGGCCCGATCCCCGTCGTCGTGCTGACCACCTCCTCCACCCCCGACGACATCACCGCCGCCTACAGCCGGCACGCCAACGCCTACGTCACCAAGCCGGTCAACCTGGACGACTTCCTCCAGGCGGTGCGCCGCATCGACGAGTTCTTCCTGGAGACCGCGACCGTCCCCAGCCGCGAGGAGGAGTAGCCGCGAGGCCGGGGAGCGGCTGCGGGGGCGGAACGCCGACCCTCGTCCCGCCGTCACTCCGTCGCTGCTGCTGCCGCCGCCCGCAGGGCCGCCGCCGCGCCGTGCGCGATCGGGTCGCCGTGCCCGAAGACCGCGGTGGCGGCGTCCAGTCCGGCGAGCCGGTGCAGTGACGCGACGGCCCGGGCGCGGTCGGTGTTGAAGACGCCCAGCATCGTCCGGCCGGCGTTGGCGACCGCGTCGCCGGTGAACAGCACGCCGGGGCCGGGCAGATGGAGCGCGATCGACCCGTCCGTGTGCCCGGGCACCGCCACGACCACCGCCCCGCCGCCGAAGTCCAGCAGGTCGCCGTCGTCGACCTCACGGTCCACCCGGCACGGCGGGGCCGGCGGCAGCGGCGGGACGGCCGCCCGGATGGGCACCTCGAACTCCTCCAGCACGGGCGGTGATCCGGCCACCCGCCCCCGGATCACCGGTGCCTCCAGACGGTGCGCCACCACCTCCGCGCCGTGCCGGGCGGCCAGTTCGGCGGCCGCACCCGTATGGTCCTCGTGCCAGTGCGTCAGCACGATCCGCCGCAACCCGCCGTCCAGCACCTCCCCGATCCCCTCCGCGCAGTCCGCGGTCCCGGCGTCGACCAGGGTCAGCCCGCCGTCGTCGTCGCGCCACAAGTAGGCCGCGCCCACCGGGAAACGGAGCATGCGCAGCCTCGGCAGTACCTCGATCACATCCATGCGTCCAGCCTGCACGGCCGCTCCGGCGGGCGCGGCGCCGTTCGCCGACGGCTCACCGGGAACTCCGTGCGGACCCGTAGGCTGGCCGGATGGCGGACGAGCGGAACACGACCGCGGTGGACGCGCTGCGCGCCGCGTACGGGGCGTTCACCGCGGTGCTGGCGGACCTCGGCGAGCGGGAGTCGTGGCAGCCGACCGGCTGCACCGGCTGGGCGGTCCGCGACCTGGTCTTCCACTGCCTCGCCGACGCCCAGCGCGGCCTGGTCGCCCTGCACACCCCGGCTCCCGGACCCGCGGACCGCGACGCCGTGACGTACTGGCAGGGCTGGCAGCCGGGCACCGCCGGCGCGGCGAACGGCCGCCGCTGGGCGCGGGTCAGCGCGAGCATGTTCCTCGACTTCGGCCAGCTGCGCGAGCTGTACGCGCAGACGGCGGCCGCCGCCGTGCACGCGGCCGCGGCGGCCGACCCCGGCGGGCTGGTGGCCACCCAGGGGCACACGCTGACCGCCGCGGACCTCGTCCGCACCCTGACGATCGAGGCCACCGTCCACCATCTCGACCTCGTCACGGACCTGCCCGGCGCTGCCGGGCCCTCGGCGGCCGGACTGGCCACCACCCGCACCAGCCTCGACGGGCTGCTCGGCCGCCCGGTGCCCGTCGAGTGGACCGACGCGCACTACGCCCGCGCCGCCACCGGCCGTACCCCCCTCACCCCGGCCGAGCGCCGCCTGCTCGGCCCGGACGCGGACCGCTTCCCCCTCTTCGGCTGACGCGGCGCTCCCGCAGTGCCGGGCGTCGGGGTTCCGCGCGGCGGAACTTGACAAAGAATGTTGCCGCAATGGCACATACGGGATATGGCCGAACTGCACGAAGTCCTCGCCGGAGTGGGTCCGCGGCTGCGCAGCCTGCGACACGCCCGCGCCTTCACCCTCGCCCAGCTCGCCGAGACCACCGGCATCTCGCTGAGCACGCTGTCCCGGCTGGAGTCGGGCCGGCGCAAACCCACCCTCGAACTGCTGCTGCCACTGGCGAAGGCGTACGGCGTCCCGCTGGACGAACTCGTCGGCGCGCCCGCCACCGGCGACCCGCGTGTCCATCCGCGGCCCTTCACCCGCCACGGCCAGACCTTCGTGCCGCTCACCCACTACCTCGGCGGCCTGCACGCGTACAAGCAGATCATGCCGGTCCAGCCGGGCGGTCCCGACGTGGACGGCCGCCTGGAGCAGCGCACCCACGAGGGCTACGAGTGGCTGTACGTGCTCTCCGGCCGGCTGCGGCTCGCGCTCGGTGACCGCGACGTGATCCTCACCGCGGGGGAGGCCGCCGAGTTCGACACCCGCACCCCGCACGGGTTCGCCAATGCCGGCGACCGACCGGTGGAGTTCCTCGCCCTGTTCGGGCCGCAGGGCGAACGCGTCCATCTCCGGGCCCGCTCCGTCCCCGACCCGAGCTGATCCGGCCTCCAGCCGACCCGGGCCCGAGCCGACCCGGCCCGGCGGGGCGGCGGCGCCCCCGGGGCAGGCTCGCGAGCCGGCCCCGGAGAGCGCTCCACCGTTCATCTCGTCCGACCATCACCCGGGATCGGCGCTCACCCCCAACTCGTGATGCCGGCCCCGTACGGGTACAGAGGGTTCCCGTACGTCGTCGGCACGGTCTGACCCGCGTCGATCTTCGCGCGGATGTCCGCGCGCTCGGCGTCCGTCGCGCCGAGGTCGTACGGCAGGTCCCACGCCTCGTTGGCGTCGGCCTGCGTGTCGCCGCCGCCCGGCTTGAGCACCTGGTCCAGGCTCCTGGGCAACTGCCAGGGCAGGTGCCCGTGCGGTGTGTAGTCCCCGAAGAGCAGGCTCGCCGTCGCCGGACCGACCTCCTCGCCGCCGCGGTAGGTCACCACGATCGCGTCGGCGAGGTCGTTCCAGTCGCTCATCACGATCGGTCGGGGCAGCGTGAGGACGACCACCACCGGGATGCCCTGGTTCTTGAAGTTCCGGATCAGGGCGAGCTGGTCGGCCGGCAGGTACGGCTGGGTGTCCGGCCAGGCGGTGGCGTGGGTGTAGGACGGCTCGCCGACGTCGACGATCGCGAGCTTCGGGTTCGGACCGGTGTCCTGGTAGACGTTGACCCCGGCCGTCGCGGCCCTCTGCTTGATCGCGTCCAGCATGTCCAGCGAGCCGTAGTCCGGGTGGAAGTAGCTCGACCAGATGCAGCACGACGCGCCGTCCGTGGCCCGGTCGCCGGCCACCACCACGTTGTCACCCGCGTCGAGCTTCACCGGCAGCACGCCGTCGTTCTTCAGCAGCGTGTCCGACTCCCGCGACGCCTGGTTCGCCAGCGCCACATAGCTCGGCTGGTGGAACCGGTAGGGCCCGTTGACCGGGTCGCCGTAGGGGTGGTCGAAGACGCCCAACTCGAACTTCAGCTTCAGGATGCGGCCGACCGCGTCGTCGATCCGGGCCTGCGGCACCTGCTGCTCGAAGCTCGCCATGGTGAAGTCGGCCGCACCCGGGTCGGCGCCGCCCATCACGTCCGAGCCGGCGTTGGCCGCGTTGATCCACGCCGACGACGGCAGCCAGTCGGTGGTGATCAGACCGGTGTAACCCATGTTCTGGCGCAGGTAGTCGAGGATCTTCGCGCTGTCGCCCGCACCCGGGCCGCCCGGGTCGAGATACGAACTGCCCGCGTAGCCCGGCATGATGTTCACCGCGCCCGCGTCCATCGCGGCCTTGAACGGGATCATGTGGTACTTGATCGTCACCGCGTCGTAGACGATCCCCGCCTCACCGCCGGCGCCCTCGCCCGGCCAGTGCTTCACGGTGGCCAGCACCGAGGACGGGTTCAGCTCCGGGCCGCCCTGCAAACCGGCCACCAGCGCCTTGAGTTGGGCCGCGGCCACGTCCGCGTTCTCGCCGCCGCCCTCCTGGATGCGCGGATACAGCACCTTCGTGCCGACCTCCGCCAGCGGCGACAGGGTGCCGCGCGCCCCGACCTCCAGCTCCTCCTCCCGCTGCATGTTCCCCAACCGGTAGTCCAGCGGGTAGTCCTTCCCCGCCGCCAGCGTGCTCTGTAGCGGATACGTCGTCTGGTAGCCCGCGGTGGTGTCGCCGGCCGACACCGGTGGGATGCCCAGCCGGGTGGCCGCCGTCGACATCAGCACGTCGTTCAGGTCGGCGGGCTGCGCCGGGCCGAAGTGCCAGCCCGACATGGGGTACTGCTGCACGTTGTAGAACATCTGGTACGCCTTCTCCTCCAGCGTCATCCGCCCGAGGAGATCGCTCACCCGCGTGTCGACCGGCAGCCGCCAGTCCTCGTACGGCTCGATCGTGCCGTCCTTGTTGAGGTCGCGGGCGCCGTCGACCACGTTGACGCCGTCGTCCGCCCGCTCGACGTCCGGCAGGTAGACGCTGAACCGGCGGATGTCCGAGGTGGTTCTCGCCCCCGACCCGCTCACCGCGACGACGTACCACTTGTACGTCCAGCGGTCGGTGATGTCCCAACTCGGCGTGTATCCGGTGCCGGTGGGCTCGGCGACCTTCGTGTACAGGTCGAGCAGGCTGCCCGATGCGGTGAAGTCGTAGTCGGTGCGGCTGATGTTGATCCACACCTCGTAGTGCGCCGCGTCCGGGACCGCCGCCCAGGACAGCTGCGGCCTGCGGGTGTTGGTGACCATCGCCTTGTCGGCCGGTGCGGACAGCGCGAACTGGCCGGTGGTGGCGGGGGGTTTGGTCGGACCGGAGAGCATCGGCGGGGTGGACGCCTGGTCGTCCACGGTGCCGTAGACCTGGAACTCCCAGAGGGAGTAGCCGTATCCGGTGGCGCGGGCGGTGCCGACCAGCCGTATGTAGCGGCCGGAACCGGTGAGCGGCAGCTTCTCGATGCCGCCCTTGCCGGAGGTGGTGGTGTAGAGGGGGGGTCCACGCGGTGCCGTTGTCCGACACGTCGATGTGGTACCCGGTGCCGTACGCCGACTCCCAGTCGAGCACCACACCGCTGACCGCGGCGGTGCCGCCGAGGTCGACCTGGAGCCACTGGTCGTCGGTGTACAGGCTCGACCAGCGGGTGGTGGTACGGCCGTCGAGCGCCGCCGCGGGCGCGTTGCCGCCCTCGTACGAGGAGGCCGTGACCTGCTTGAACGCCGAGACGACGGTGCCGGGGAAGTCCCCGCCGCCCGGGTCCGTGCCACCGCCGGTCGTCCCGCCGTCGCCCCCGCCGCCGGCCGATCCGTAGACCTTGAACTCCCACAGGGAGTAGCCGTACCCGGTGGCGCGGGCGGTGCCGTACATCCGCACGTAGCGGCCGGAACCGTTTACGGCGAGCGTCTGCTCGCCGCCGGTCCCGGTGCTGGTGGAGTAGACGTCGGTCCAGGTCTGCGCGTCGTCGGAGACCTGGATGCGGAACGCCGTGCCGTAGGCCGTCTCCCAGTCGAGGGTGACGGAGCTGATGGTGTCGGTGGCGCCCAGGTCGACCTGGAGCCACTGCGGGTCCGAAGCGGCGCTGGACCAGCGGGTGTTGCCGTCGCCGTCGACCGCCGCGGAGGCCGGGGTGCCGGCGTTCTCGGTGGAGGAGGCGGTGGCCGGGCGGCCCTGGGAGAGCAGGCTGTCGGCGGCGTGTGCGGCGCCGCCGGTGGTGCCGACCAGGCAGCCGGCCGCCAGGGCCGTCGCGGCCATCGCGGCGACGGCCGGTCGGTGCCGGCCGGCACGTCCGAGGAGACGGGAAAGGAAGCGCATGGCAGCTCCACGTGGGGGTGGCCTCGTGCCGCGGCGGCGCCGTCGCTTGGCCGGGCGACGGCACCACGCGGCTGGGGGGATGACTCGGACTCACGGGACCGTGCCCATGCTCGAACACGGTCGGAGAGCGCTCTCCGGGGAGTCTGTGGGAGGGCCCGAACCACTGTCAATACGTCGGGCACGGTAAAGGCACAACCAAAGTACGGCCAAGGTCCGGCAGCGCGACCGGGTGCCGGTGGCGCGCACGCCGGGCACGCCGTGCTGTTGCCGTGGCGTCGCCGGAGCCGGAGCCGGAGCCGGAGCCGGCGCCGGCGCCGTACGGCGGGTGGGCGCCGCCGCACGCCGAAGTCGGGTGCGGGTGGACCGCGTTCACCGTTCCGCCCGCCGAGAGCGCCGCGCGGCGAGGCCACTTCGGCACCGCGGGACCTGACCGGCCCGCACTGCACCGGACCGGGCCGGACCGGGCCGGGGCAGGCCGCATCCGGGTCCCGCGGGTAATCGCGTTGCGCCGCCGGCGGCCGCCGTGGCAGAGTCGGGCCTGCCCGGCGGCCGTTGTGGTCCCGGGTCCTCACACACGGTTGGGAATGAAGTCCATGGCTCCGGCGTCCCGCAGCGGCCGCCGTACGCGCTGAGCGGTCCGCTCCTGCTCCCCGTCGAGCAGCGGCCTCCGTTCGCGCCGCGCGCTTCGCGTGCGGCGGTCCTTCGCCGCGGTGCTTCCCGCACCGCCGGTCGCCCTCGCGCGGGGGACGGCCCGCCCGGCACCTCGCCGGGCCAGGCAGCAACGCGCCCTTCCCGCCGGCACCGCCGATCGCTCGGTCACCGCCATGCGGGAGAGCGCTCCACCGTGTTTGTTTTCGTGAGGTCACATCATCGTGAGCACCAATGTCCAGAACTTCGCCGTCGCCAACCTCCGCCGCCGCCCTGCGGCGATGGAGGTCGGAGGCTTCGTCGTGGGCTTCGACCCCGCCACCTCCAGCCCGTACGTCAACTACGCCACCCCGCTGCCCGGCGCCGAGCCGACCGCGGCGGATGTCGCCGCTCTCGTCGGCGCGTTCCGTGACCGCGGGCTCAAGCCGCGGTTGGAGTTCGCGCCCGACCGCGCACCCGAGGTCGAACCCGCGCTGCGCGCCGCCGGGTTCGGCGTGGAGGCGGTGCACGAGTACCTGGTCTGCGAGCCGGGGGCGCTGAGCATGCCGCCGTCCGTCGGGAGCCTGACCGGGCCCCTCGTGGCGGCCCCGACCACCGAGCAGGAGTACGCGGCGATCGACGCGGCCCTGTCCGAGGCGTTCGAGGGGGAGTTCGCCGCGTCCTCGGAGGGCGTCGCCCGGTTGCGGCGTACCCAGGAGAACGGGGGAGCGGTGCGGTTCGTCAGCGCCCCCGACGGCGGTTGCGCGGGCGGTGGCTCCTGCTCCGCGCCCGCGGTCGGCACCGCTGAGCTGGCGGGCATCGGCACCCGGCCCGCCTTCCGCCGCCGCGGCATCGGCGCCGCCGTCACCGCCGCGCTCACCGCGGCGATGTTCGAACAGGGCGCCGAATCGGTCTGGTTGGAGTACTCCGGGGACGGCTCCCGCCGGGTCTACGAGCGGCTCGGCTACTCCCCGCAGGGCACGCGGCTCTACATGGCGTTGGAGGTGTAAGCGGGCGAGTTGCGGGAACCGCGCGCGGTGCCGGCTCCGACGGCGCCGCGCGCAGCCCGTACGCAAAGATCGTGAGCCGACGGTTCCCGCACCCGCTTGTGCGGCACGGCGGGCGGCCAGTGCGCCCTGGCACCCGGCGGATCGGCATCCTGGTGACGGCGCCGGTCCCGGAGGCGCTCGGGCCGATCGTCCCGGGCTGCACGTCCCCCTTCGTCGCCATCGTGGACATGTCCGCGCAGGCGGGTCTGTTCGGCGGCGGAGGGCCGGGCGACTTCGCGGTCACCTGCGGCTTCCAGCGGAACGACCGGCCGATCGTGTACATCACGGTCGCGACCATCGTGGTGATCGTGCGGGCCGGGCAGTTCCTCGGCGACTGGCCCGGCCGGCGTGCGCTGCGCCGCTGGGGTCCGAGGTCGCTGGGCGGACGTTGCCGAGCCGGCGGCCCGGCCTGGCCCGCGGTCGCACGGCACACCGGTGCCCCCTGCCCGGCACGGACAGGGGGCACCGGCGCGCCTGTCGACTACCCCCGGTCCACCGTGAAGCCCGGGTGCAACCTGCGGGTGTGGTCCACCACGCGGGGCGGCCCGGTCAGGGTGCAGACGACGGTGAGCCGCAGGTCCGTACTGGAGGCGCCCAGGCGCAGTTCGAGGGTGCCGGGTTCCACCACGCGGCGGCCGTCGCGGCCGGTGAACGCGGCCAGGTCGGCGGGCACGGTCAGCTCCACGCGCGCGGAGGCACCCGGCGCGAGGCGCAGCCGCCGGTAGCCGACCAGCCGCTGCTGCGGCTGTACCACGGAGGCGACCGGGTCGTGCAGGTAGACCTGGACCGTCTCGGTGCCCTCGCGCCGCCCGGTGTTGCGGACGGTGAAGGAGCAGCGCACCTCCCCGTCGGTGCCGGCCTGGAACTCCGCGACGCGCAGGTCCGTCCACTGGAAGGTGGTGTACGTCAGCCCGTGCCCGAAGGCGTATGCCGGGGTCGGGTCGACGTTGGAGACCTCGCTGGCCCGGCCCAGCCGCGCGGCCAGGTACGTGGTCGGCTGGCTGCCCGGCCGGCTCGGCACGCTCACCGGCAGCCGCCCGGACGGCTCGACCTGCCCGGCGAGCACGGCTGCGACGGCCGCGGTGCCCTCCTCGCCGGGGAAGAACGCCTGCACGATGGCGGCTGCCTCGTCCACCGCGCGGCCGAGCGCGTACGGCCGTCCGGCGAGCAGGGTGAGGACGACCGGGCGGCCGGTGTCCAGGACCGCGTCGAGGAGTTGCTGCTGCACGCCCGGCAGCGCCAGCGACTCCGCGTCGCAGCCCTCGCCGCTGGTGCCCCGGCCGAACAGCCCCGCCCGGTCGCCGAGGGCGAGTACCACCACGTCCGCCTCGGCGGCCGCGCGCACCGCCTCGGCGAACCCGCCGGTGTCCTGGTCGTCCACGCCGCAGCCTGCCGCCGCGACGATCCGGCTGTCGGTGAACTGCGCCGCCAACGCCTCGCGCAGCGTGGGCAGTTCGATGCCGGCCGGCACCTCCGGGTGCTGGACCCCGACGTGCATGGGGAAGGCGTAGCAGCCGAGTACCGCGGTGGGCGTCTCGGCGTTGGGGCCGATGACCGCGATCACGCCCGGCCGGTGGAGCGGCAGGGTGCCGTCGTTGCGCAGCAGCACCACGCTCTCCTCGGCGACCCGGCGGGCGATGTCCCGGTTGGCGGCCGAGTCCAGGTCCACGCTGCCGCGCAGCGCCTCCCGGTACAGCGCGCCCGCGGCCGACACGGAGGCGTCCGGGTTGTTGACGTCGCCGGCGCCGACCGCCGTACCCGTGCCCGAATCCGTATCCGAATCCGCGCCCGTCTCCGTCTCCGCGCTGTCCTGCGCCGGCGCCCGCCCCGGAGCGGTCACCCCGTCGACGCGCCCGGCCAGCACCTGCGGCACCGGGTCCCATCCCGCGTCCAGCAGCCCGAGTTGGGCCTTCTGCACCAGCACCCGGTGCACCGCCCGGTCCAGCAGCGCCTCCGGCACCCGTCCGCCGGCGACCGCCTTGAGCAGCGGCTCGCCGTACGCCTTGACGGTGGGCAGTTCGACGTCCACGCCCGCCGCGAGCGCCGCGCCGGCCGCCTCCCCGAGGGTGCCCGCCACGCCGTGCAGGGTCTGGAGGAAGGCGACGCCGAAGTAGTCGGCGACGACGGTCCCGGTGAAGCCCCAGGTGTCGCGGAGCAGCCCGGTCAGCAACTGCTCGTCGGCCGCCGACGGGATGCCGTCGGTGTCGGTGTAGGCGTGCATCACCGAGCGGACGCCGCTCTCGCGCACCGCCATCTCGAACGGCGGCAGGATGACGTCGGCGCGCTCCCGGCCGCCCATGCCGACCGGCGCGAGGTTGCGGCCCGCGCGGGAGGCGGAGTAGCCCGCGAAGTGCTTGAGGGTGGCGACGATCCCGGCCGACTCCAGCCCGCGCACGTAGGCGGTGCCGATCGTGCCGACCAGGTACGGGTCCTCGCCGATGGTCTCCTCGACCCGGCCCCAGCGCGGGTCGCGCACCACGTCCAGCACCGGCGCGAGCCCCTGGTGCACGCCGACCGCCCGCATGTCGCGGCCGATCCGCTCGGCCATGGTGCGCACCAGCGCGGGGTCGAAGGTCGCGCCCCAGGCCAGCGGCACCGGGTAGGCGGTGGCGCCCCAGGCGGCGAAGCCCGCGAGGCACTCCTCGTGGGCGAGCGCGGGGATGCCGAACCGGCCCGCGGCCATGATCCGGCGCTGGGTGCGCAGCAGCGACAGCGCGCCGAGCGCCGGGTCGACCGGTGCGGTGCCGAACGGCCGGGTGAGCTGGCCCAGGCCGTGCGGCAGCAGCTCATCGAGGGCGACCGGTTCCTCCATCTCGTGCTGGTGGGGGGCGACTTCGCCGCCTTCGGCGGAGGCGCCCACCCAGATTCCGTACAGCTGCGCGGCCTTCTCCGGCAGGGTCATCTCGGCGATCAGGGCGTCGGCCCTGGCCGCGGGCGGCAGGGAGGCGTCCCGCCAGCGGGCGACGGGCGCGGGTGTGTCTCCCGGGGCGGTCTCTTTGGGCACGGTCTGTTCGGGCACGGTGTCGGTCACTTTCCTCCGACGCCCATCAGCCCCTGCACCAGGGCACGGCGGGCGAACAGGTAGACGATGAGGATCGGCAGCATCGACAGCACCACCGCGGCCAGCAGGCCGGGGATGTCCACGCCGTGCTCGGTCTGGAAGTCGTACAGGCCCAGGGTGACCACCTTGGAGGAGTCGGACTGGGTCAGCACCAGCGGGAAGAGGAAGCCGTTCCACGCCTGGAGCGCGGAGAAGACCACGATCGTGGACAGCCCGCCCTTGGACAGCGGCAGCACCAGCTGGACGAAGACCCGCCACTGCGGGGCCCCGTCCATCGCCATCGCCTCGTACAGGTCGGGGGTGATGTCGCGCATCACCCCGGTCAGCACCAGGGCGCTCACCGGCAGGCAGAACGCCGCGGTCGGCAGGATCACCCCGGCGAGGTTGTCGTAGAGACCGGCGCGGTTGATGACGTAGAACATCGGCACGATGACCGCCTGCGCGGGCACCGCGAGGCCGAGCAGGAACAGCCGGAAGACGCCGGTGGTGATCCGGCCGCGGCCGCGCACGATCGCGTACGACAGCGGCGGCACCAGCAGCACCACGATGGCCACCACCGCGGCGGTCACCAGCAGGGTGTGGAAGAAGTACCGGCCGAAGCCGTTGGAGAAGTCCTGCGTGTAGTTGTGCAGCGTGAAGTGCTTCGGGAAGGACAGCGGGCCCTGCTGGGCGTAGTCGTCGCGGCTGCGCAGGGTCGCGGCGAGCATGACGTACAGCGGCAGGCCGACCAGGAACAGCCAGACCAGCGAGCCGAGTCCGGCCAGGAAGTTGGGGCGGCTTCTCATCACAGACCCTCCGAGCTGCTGCGCATCCGGTCGTAGCCGGAGACCCGCACCACGACCAGCGAGATGACGGTGGCGACCAGCACCAGGACCAGCGCGATCGCCGCGCCGCCGCCGAAGTCGAAGCTCTTGAAGGCCTGTTCGTACATGTAGTAGGCGCTGATGGTGGTGTCGGTGCCGGGGCCGCCCTGGGTGAGGATCAGGACCGTGTCGAACGTGGTCAGGCCGCCGACCACCATCAGGATCATCGAGGTGATCATGGTGTTGCGCAGTTGCGGCAGCGTGATGTGGAAGAACTGCCGTACGGTGCCCGCGCCGTCGATCGCCGCGGCCTGGTAGAGGACCTGCGGGATGGCGCGGGTCGCGCCCTGGTAGATGAGGGTGTGGAAGGGCGTGTACTGCCAGGCGCCGACGAAGACCAGCACGCCGATCGCGCCGGACTGCATGCCCAGCAGGTTGCCGTTGCCGAACAGCCAGCGGGCCTGTGCGGGCACCCCGAAGTTCGGGTCGAGCAGGGCCCGCCACAGCACGGACACCGCGGTCGCCGACAGCAGCAGCGGGACGAAGAACACCGCCGACAGCACGGCGCGGTTGCGCTGCTTGCCGGCCGCCCACACCCCGAGCAGGATGCTCAGCGGGGTCTGCACGGTGACGCCGAGCACGGTGATCAGGACGCTCAGCCACAGGCTCTGGATCATGGTGTGGTCGTGCAGCAGCGCGCGCCAGTTGTCCAGGCCGGCGAACTCGGGCGCGCCCAGGCCGTCCCAGCTGGTGAAGGAGAGCACCGCCACCAGCACCAGCGGCAGGATGGCGAACAGCGCGAAGAACAAGGTGGCGGGGACCGCCCAGGCAAGGCCCGGGCGGGTCACGGCGGAGCCGGACCGCCGGGCCGGGCGGCGAGCGGGCCGGGTGGCCCGCCCGCCGCGCGCGGCGGGCGGCGCGGTCGAGGTGGTGGTCATGGCGTGGTCCCTGGGTCAGGACGCCGAAAGGCCCTGCATGGCCTTGATGAAGCCGTCGGCGTTGATCTTGCCGTCGAAGAACTCCTGGACGGCGGTGTGGATGGCCGTGGTCTGCGACGGCGGGTACGCCTGGTCCCACGAGAGCTGGAACGAGGGGGCCTGCTTGACCATGTCGAACTGGTACTTCAGGTAGGCCGGGTTGGACGCGCTGTCCAGGAACTTCGGGGTGTTGGTGGTGGTCGGCAGGTTGCCGATGGCCAGGTGCGCCTTCACGAACTCGTCCGAGTACTGGAGCTTGAGGAACTGGGCGACGGCGTCCGGGTACTTGGTCTTCTTCAGCACCGAGTAGAAGTTGTTGGTGTTGCCGACCACGTCGTCGGGGTTGCCCTTGCCGCCCGGCACGCTCGGGAAGGGGCCGTAGCCGAGGTCGTTCTTGGTGAAGTCCGGGTTGGCGTCCTGCTCGGTGGAGTACTCCCACGAGCCCATCAGCTCGAAGCCGGCCTTGCCGGTGGCCAGCAGCGCGGGGGAGCCGCCGTCACTGAACTTCACCGAGTCGTAGTTGCCGCCGAACGCCCCCGCGTCCACGAGCTGCTTGAGCATCGTCAGCGCCTTGCGGCTGTCGGGGGTGTTCCAGACGCTCGTGTCGCCGCCGAGCGCCTTCTCGAACAGGCCGGGGCCGGCGATGCGGTCGTACATGTACTCGAACCACATCTGCGTCGGCCACTGGTCGCCGCCGCCCAGCGCGATCGGTGTCCTGCCCTTGGCCTTGAGCACCTTGACGGCGTTGAGCAGGTCGTCCCAGGTCTTCGGCTCGGACAGGCCCGCGTCGGCGAGCACCTTCTTGTTGTCGAAGAGCAGCACCGGCTGGGTGCCGCGCATCGGGACGCCGTACGGCTTGCCGTCGATGACCGCCGTGTTGAACACCGACGGAAGGAAGTTGGACTTCAGCCCCGGGTCCTTGGCGATGAAGCTGTCCAGCGGCATCAGCAACCCGGCCTTGACGAACGGCTGGATGCTGCCGGCTCCCCAGTTGTAGAAGATGTCGGGGGCCTGCTTGGTGGTGATGATCGTCTGGAGCTTCTGCTGGTAGTCCGCGCCGGGGATGGTATCCAGCACCGCCTTGACCTTCGACGTCTTGTTGAAGGTGGCGACGATCTGCTTCTCCACCTTGTTCGTCGCGTCGCCGTAGACCAGGACGTGGATGCGGCCGGAGCCGGACCCCGAACTGCTGCCCCCGCATGCCGCCATGGACAGCCCGAGTGCGAGCACCACGCCACCGGCGGCGGCACGAGAGAACCGAGCGCGCTTCATCATGGAGTGCCTTTCGAATGTTTCGGCGGCGATGCCGAAATTTCTGCGCCGCCCAGACGCTAGAGCGCGGTGGGAAAGCCGGTCAACCCTCCGGCCTGCGGTTATCAAAGCGTTACGGTGTGTGGGTCGGGGTGTAACGCCACACAGGTATCGCGGGGTGCGTGGGAAGCGGGGCGGCCGCGGGAGGGGGCGTCGAAAGCTGTAGCCAGCGGGATCGATCGTTTCGGAACCGAAGCGGTTGGAGCGGGCGGCGGCCGATTACGGGAGCGCCGGTGGGTACCCGAAGGGCATGACTTCTGGAGACGACCAGAGAGACCATCAGCGGGGGCGGCGGGACCGACCGGAGTGGCCCGACCCGCACGACCCCCCTGACCCGCTCGCTCCCCGCGGCCCGTACGGCGCCCCCGCCGCACATACGGCGCACCACCCGCACGACCCGCTACTCACCCCCGACCTTCCCCCCGCCGCCGAAGCCCCGGAGCTGCCGGGCGCGGTACGGACCCGCCCCGAGGACAGCCCGGTCGGCCGGCAGGCGGAACTTCCCCCGCCCTACGGCACACCCGCCTCCGGCGACACCCCGCCCAAGGGCGCGTGACGAACCGCCCGGCGGTGCGCGGGTGCGTACCGCGCGGGCAGGTCACGCGTCAGCCCGCACCGCGCGGGCAGGTCACGCGTCAGCCCGCACCGCGCGGGCGGATCATGCGACGGCCCGCACCGCGCGGGCCGTCAGCCCTCTTCCGGGCCGGCGTCCTCGTGCAGGGCGAACCACACCGTCTTGCCCTCGGACTCCGGCTGCACGCTCCACTCGTCGGAGAGCAGGTCGAGCAGGACCAGACCGCGTCCTGAGGAGGACAGTTCGCCCGGCGCGCGCTGATGGGGCAACTCGTCGCCGCGGTCGGTGACCTCGACCTTCAGGGTGCGCCGACCCTGCTCCCCGGTGACCACGGCGACGAGCGCCGCGGACTGGTCGGTGTGCATCAGCACGTTGCCGACCAGCTCCGAAGAGAGCAGCACGGCCGTGTCCACCTGCTCCGGCCGGGCCCAGTCGTGCAGCAGCGACTCCAGTTCGGCGCGGGCCTGCGACAGGCTCTCCGCCCGGCCCTGCTCGATGGTGAGCACCAGGCGCCGCTCCCGCACGTCCGGCCTGGCCAGCCCGGAGTCCCTGCGCACCAGCAGCAGCGCGATGTCGTCCTCGTTGCGCGGCCGGGCGTCCGCGCGGCGCAGGTCCGGCTCGGGCCGGACGCCGCCACCGGGCTGCTGCGGGCCGTTCACCGCCGTGATCAGCCGATCGGCCATGGCCTCCAGGTCCGCGCTCGGCCCCGGCGACATCGCGTCGCGCACCCGCACCCACCCGCTGTACATGTCGTGCCCGCCGGTCTCGATCAGGCCGTCCGTGCAGAGCATCAGGACTTCCTGGTCGTGCAGCTCCATGAGCGTCACCGGGTAGTCGTCGTCGCCGGGCATCAGGCCGAGCGGCAGGCCGCCGGGGATGTGCTTGAGCATGCAGGTGCCGTCCGGCATCCGCAGCACCGGGTGCGGGTGCCCGGCGCGGGCGAGGTGGAGCAACCCGGTGTCGGGGTCGGCCTCGATGTAGATGCAGGTCGCGAAGCGGTCCTCGTCCAGCGCGGTGAGGAACCGGGAGGCGCGCGCGAGTACCGCGTCCGGGCCGTGCCCCTCGGCGGCGTAGGCGTGGACAGCGGTGCGCAGTTGGGTCATCAGGCTCGCCGCGTGCACGTCGTGGCCCTGCACGTCGCCGATGACCAGGGCGAGCCGGCCGCTGGGCAGTTCGATGCTGTCGAACCAGTCGCCCCCCACCATCAGCCCGCCGCCGGTCGGCACGTAGCGGGTGGCCACGCTCAGCCCCTTGATCGCCGGCCCGGCCCGGCCCATGCTGCTGCGCAGGCCGCGGGAGAGCGCGAGTTCGGCCTCCCCGGTGCGGGTGCGCTCCAGGGCCCGGGCCAGCAGCCGCGCGGTCACCGTGAGCAGCGTCCGCTCGTCCTCGGTGAACGCCACCGGCGAGCGGAACGCCGCCAGCCACACCCCGCTCAGCCGCCCCGAGCTCATCAGCGGCAGGAACGCCCACGAGCTGCGGCCCTTCGGCGCGGTCAGCGGATAGGTGACGGGGAAGCGGCGCCGGTACTCGTCGGCCGTGGCCAGGAACACCGGGCGGCCGGTGCGGACCACCTCGGCGGCCGGGTAGCCCGTCGACACCGGCATGCGGAAGATCCGCTCGGGGCCGGTCGCCCGGAAGCCGAGCGTGGCGAGCTTGGTGAGGAAGTCGCCGTTGATGCCGAAGACGGCCTGGCCGTCGAGGGGGAAGTCGGGCGCGTGCAGGGCGGTGAGGGCCTTGAGCGCCTCGTCCAGGGAGCCGGCGTCGGCGACGGTGGAGCCGGCGTCGACGAGGAGGGCGTCGCGGTGGCGGGAGCGGGCGCTGGGGGAGCCGGAGCTGGGGGAGCCGGAGGTGCCGGGGGAGCCGGCGGCCGTGGGGCGGGCGGAGTGTCCCACGGAATCGTCGGGGGAGTCTTCGGGGGCGGGGCCTTCGGCGGCGCCCTCTTCGGCGGCGTCCTCCGCGCGGTCGCGCGGGCCGGGGCGCTCGGACCCGCTCGCCGGTACGGACTCGATCAGGGGTGCGTCCGGCGCGGGCCGGTCGGGGGAAGGCTCGGCGCCGTCGGGTGCCTCGGGCTCCTGCTCGTCGGGCCCCGCGGGACCCGTGCGCAACCGGTTGAGCGCGTCGATCTGCCGGAGTTCGGCGTCCTCGTCGCGGTCCTGAGCCGGCCTGTCCGGTTCACCGCCCATCCGCGCCCTTTCGCTCGTGTTCGCCCCTGCCGGGTGCGCGCCGCTCGCCGGCCATGGCCGCACTTTTCGGTAGGTTTGATCCCGATCGTACGCTTACGTCCCATGCTCTGACGGGACCATGCTCCCCGCACCCGCGCCGCACCGCAGGGCGGCGGCCCGCTGCCGGGGGCGCGTCCCGCGGAGAGCGCGCCCGCGACGCACGTCCACGCGCCGCTGTCCCGACCGGGCGTGACCGGCGTTGACTGGGAGTAATGGCCGCCATCCTGGAGTGCACCCATGACAGTCCCGCCGTCCGGGGCGCGCCCGGCGCCCGTCGTGTTCGCCGCCCCCTTCACCGACCGCTCGGCCTGGGCGGTCGGCCGCACCTCCGCCTACCCGCCCGACGGCCGCAACCCCGGTGACAACAAGCTCGACCAGATCGGCCCCTCCTACGGCCCCACCGTCGCCGGCGTCTTCCGGGCCCGCGCGGCCGGCGCCGGCCTCTGGCACACCGACCTGGTCTCCACGGAGTACGCCCCCGGCGGCTTCGAACTGCTGCCCGGTGACGAGCTCTCCGCGACCTGCGTCGTGGACGACACGCCGGGCGCCTGGCCCGCGCTGTGGACGTGGGGGCGCGACCTGTCCACCGGCCGTTCGCAGCCCGGCCACGGCGAGGTCGACGCCTTCGAGTACCACTCCACCAATCCGCACCTGCTCGAACTGACCAACCACGTCGGCGGCGCCGGCGACTACGCCGACGGCGTCGTCACCCCCGGCCGCCCCTTCCGGCTGGACGTCCTCCTCGGCGCCGGCAGCGTGCGCTGGCAGGTCGACGGCCGGACGGTCTACGACGACGGGAAGGGCGTCGGCACCCGGTGGCGTGCCTGGCTGGTGGTCTGCATCAGCGTCTCCGCGGGCGCGTACGGGCACCCGGCGCCCGGCCCCGGGGTGCGCGAACTGAGCTGGCAGTGCACCGACCTGGAGGTCCGCCGCCCGGGCGGCGGCCGGGGCTGAGCGCAGCGGTCCGGCCCGCATCCGCCAACCCGGCTTTGGTCCAGACCTATTGACGGGTGGTCGAGACCACTTTACGATCCGGGCCACCACGTGATGCCCATGCGTCACACCGGTATCTCCACCTCACTCCGAAGCCCGGGCCGTCACGGCCGCCCCCACCGGCTCGGTGACCCGCGGTCCGCGGCGAGAGAAGGAGCACACATGCCCGCTACCCACGGCCGCCGGCTGCGCCTGCTCGGCGCCGGCCTCGCGGCGGCCTGCCTGGCGCAACTGCCGCTCGCGGCGGCGACGCAGGCCAGCAGCCCGACCTCGACCCCGACCCGCACCGCCACCGTCAGCACGGCCGCCGCGAAGGCCGCCACCGAAAGGGCCGCCGCCACAGTCGCCACAGGCGCCAGGACCGCCACCGCCGCTTCCCCGTCGACGCGCGCCGCCGCCGCGCCCGCCGACGACACCTGCGCCACCAAGCCCAAGCCCGCAGGCAAGGTCCTCCAGGGGTACTGGGAGAACTGGGACGGCGCCGCCAACGGCGTCCACCCCGGCATGGGCTGGATACCGATCACCGACAGCCGTATCGCCCAGCACGGCTACAACGTGATCAACGCGGCCTTCCCGGTCATCGACTCCGACGGCACCGTGCTGTGGCAGGACGGCATGGACACCGGCGTCAAGGTGCCCACGCCCGCCGAGATGTGCCAGGCCAAGGCGGCCGGCGCGACCATCCTGATGTCGATCGGCGGCGCCGCCGCGGGCATCGACCTCAGTTCCAGCGCGGTCGCGGACCGCTTCGTCGCCACCGTGGTGCCGATCCTGAAGGAGTACAACTTCGACGGCATCGACATCGACATCGAGACCGGCCTGACCAACAGCGGCAACATCGGCACCCTCTCCACGTCGCAGGCGAACCTGGAGCGCATCATCGACGGCGTGCTCTCCCAGATGCCGGCCGGCTTCGGTCTGACCATGGCGCCCGAGACCGCCTACGTCACCGGCGGCAGCATCACCTACGGCTCCATCTGGGGCGCCTACCTGCCGATCGTGAAGAAGTACGCCGACAATGGCCAGCTGTGGTGGCTCAACATGCAGTACTACAACGGCAGCATGTACGGCTGTTCCGGCGACTCCTACGAGGCCGGCACGGTCGCGGGCTTCACCGCGCAGACCACCTGCCTCAACAACGGTCTGACCGTCCAGGGCGCCACCATCAAGGTCCCCTACGACAAGCAGGTGCCCGGCCTGCCCGCGCAACCCGGCGCGGGCGGCGGCTACATGGCGCCGGACCTGGTCGGGCAGGCGTGGAACTCCTACGGCGGGGCGCTCAAGGGCCTGATGACCTGGTCACTGAACTGGGACGGCTCGCAGGGGTGGACCTTCGGGGACAACGTGAAGTCGCTCCAGGGCCGCTGAACGAGGACCGCCCGGACCCCCGCTCCCGGGTCGGAGCGGCGGTCCGGGCGGTGTGTCGGTGCCGCCCTGTAGCGTGAACGCGCGCCGACCCGCGCACCCAGTGCCGACCCCGGAAGGACGGACCGATGGCGACCAGCGCACGCGACGGCCACGGCGACGACGACGGTGCGGACGCCTCCGCGGCCCCGGCGCCGTATCCGCCGGTGGAGCCGGACGCGATCGCCGAGCTCGCCCTCGAACTGCCCGAGACCACCGAGGAGAACCCGTTCGGCCCCGGCGTGGACGTCTACAAGGTCGCGGGCAAGGTCTTCGCGATCCTCAGCCCCGACGCCGACCCGCCGTCCGTCTCCCTCAAGTGCGACCCGGCGCTCTCCTTGCACCTGCGGGACCACTACGCGGCCGTCACCCCCGGCTACCACCTGAACAAGAAGCACTGGAACACCGTGGCGCTCGACGGCACCATCCCCCCGGACGAGATCGACGACCTCGTCGCGCACTCCTACTCCCGCGTCGTGGCCGGCCTGCCCAAGGCCACCCGTGACCGCCTCACGCTCCTCACCCCCGCCGTGACACCGCTCGTCCCCTGAGCCGCGCGGGAGTTGACCGTAAAGACCCCCCTGGGGCAGGAGTACGCCCGTGCGGCGCATGAAACCGGTGCGGCCCGGCCATCATGTAAAGGTGGCCGGGCGATGTGCAATTGCACGTGCGGCCGAATTCGATCACCCCCACTGCGAGGAGGAGAACGATGACCGGTCGGGACGAAGGCGCGAAGCGCCAGGTTGCTCCGCGGCCTCGGCCGAACATGGCCGAAACCGTGGTGAGTTGGCGAAAAAGTTCATACAGCAACCATGAGAGCAACTGCGTCGAGGTAGCGGAACTCGACCAGGAAACGGTCGGAATCCGCGACTCGAAGGACAGGAACGGTCCGATTCTGACCTTCAGCCGCAGTGCGGTACGCGCGTTCGTGGCAGGTACCGCCCGTGGCGAGTTCGCCGTCGAGTAGCGAGATCCAGCCAGATGTGACGTCGGGCCCTCCGCATTGTGAGCGCTACGGCACGATAGGTGACCCATACGGGGTGCCTCGCCCCGAGAAGGAGACCGACCGTGCCAGCTCAACCGTCTCGCAGTCCGCGTGGGGCCCGCAACGTCCACGACCTGTCCGGTCGGGCGCCGACCGCGCAACGGATGATCTTCGGTGAGACGCTGAGGCAGCGCCGGCAGGCGCTCGGCCTCACTGCCGAGGACGTCGTGCGACAGATCGGCCACTCCGCGTCCAAGATCAGCCGGATGGAGAACGGCCGGCACGACTTCAAGGAGGCCGACCTCCACCGCCTCCTGGACGTCTACGGCGTGCGGGACGAGTCCGAGCGCGACCTGCTGCTCGACCTCGCCCGCGCCGCCAACGAGCGTGGCTGGTGGGACGCGTGGAGCGACGTCTCCACCAAGACCCTCCAGACCCTGGTCAGCCTGGAGGACATGGCCCAGCGCATCCGCAGCTACGAGATCGCCCAACTGCCGGGCCTGGTGCAGACCGCCGAGTACACCCGCGCCCTGATCCGGGCCAACTCGCCCGGCAAGAGCGAGCAGGACATCGACCGGATCATCGAGCTGCGCGCGATGCGGCAGCAGCGGCTGATGCGCTCGCCCGGCAAGAAGCTGCTGTGCGTGCTGGACGAGGTCACCCTGGTCCGCCCGTACGGCTCCCGCGAGGGCATGCGCCGCCAGCTCGAACACCTGATATCCCTGGCCGACGACCCCGACATCGGCTTCAACCTGGTGGAGTTGAACCGGCCCAACCTGCCGGTGCAGGTCGGTACCACCACGATCTTCGACTTCGCCGACGGCCAACTCCCCGACATCGTCTACATCGAGCGCTCCGGCGGCGGCCTCTACCTCCAGGAGGAGCACGAGGTCGACGAGCACGTCAAGGGCTTCGATCGGCTGATGATCGCCTCGCTCGGCCAGCGCGCGACCGTCCGCCGCATCCAGGACCACATCAAGAAGTTCCGCTGACGAGCGAACGCTGGAGCGACGGCCGTAGCGAAGGCCGGAACGAGAGAGCGCAGGCGGACGGAACGCGTCGAGCGCCAAGGACCTTGGCTCCCAAGGTCCTT
>NZ_JBFBIV010000032.1:0-96757 GCF_040702025.1 Streptomyces sp. NPDC088194
GCTCCCAAGGTCCTTGGCGCTCGACGTGTCTCGGCCGGTGCGGTCGCGGTCAGCTCTTGCGGGCCACGCCCGCGTACAGCGACGACTGCGCGTTGGTGACCAGCGAGGGGCCCTCGCCCGCCTCCGGGCGCCACTGGTGGGCGACCTCCACGCCGGGCTCCACGAGCTCCAGACCGTTGAAGAACCGTTCCACCTCGGACTTGGTGCGGACCTGAAGCGGGGTGCCGCCCTGGGTGTAGATGTCCGTGATCGTCGCCCAGGCGTCGGGGTCGAAGTCCGGGGTGCAGTGCGACAGGGCCAGGTACGAGCCTGGCGCGAGCCGGCCGACCAGGGCCTCCACCACGCCGTACGCGTCCCGCGCGTCGGGCACGAAGTGCAGCACCGCGTTGAGGCTCAGGCCGATCGGCTCCGAGAAGTCCACGCACTGGGCCGCCTCCACCGCGGCGAGCAGCGCCGTCGGGTCGGTGACGTCGGCTTCGACGTACTCGGTGGCGCCCTCGGGCGAACTGCTCAGCAGGTTGTCGGCGTAGACCAGCACGATCGGGTCGTTGTCCGCGTAGACGATCCGGGCCTGCGGGACCTCGCGCTGCACGACCTCGTGCAGGTTCGGCTGGGTGGGTATGCCGGTGCCGATGTCGAGGAACTGGCGTATGCCGCGCTCGCGGGCGAGGAACCGGGCCGAGCGGTGCACGAAGGAGCGGTTGACCCGGGCGACGGTCCTGATCGAGGGGAACCGGCGGATCACGTCCTCGGCGGCGGTCCGGTCCACCGCGTAGTTGGTCTTGCCGCCCAGGTAGTAGTCGTACATCCGCGCGCTGTGCGGGAGGTCCTGCCGTAACCGGTCGGAAAGGTCGGTCTCCTCGGCGAATGTCGCTTCTTCCTCGGCCACGCGCGGCCCCCATCCTTCGTTTCGCTACCACTCTCATCGGGCCGGGCGGCCCTGCCGACGTCGTCGCCGGCCCGTCGAGCCCCTTGCGGCTCCGTGGCACCGGTCCTACCCGGTGCCACCCTGTCCTATCCGGTGGCGGACCCCTCGCGCCACCCCTGAACGGGGGCGGAGGGGCCGCCGTCACGCTGCCGCCGCCTCCTCCAGCGCGAGCAGCAGCCGCTTGGCGTCGGCGCCGCCGGCGTACTGCCCGGGGGAGCCGTCGGAGCGCACCACGCGATGGCAGGGCACCACGACCGGCAGCGGGTTGGTGGCACACGCGGTACCGACCGCGCGCACCGCCCGAGGGCTGCCGGACGCGGCCGCCACCTGCGCGTAGCTCTCGGTGCGACCGTAGCCGATGGTGGGCAGCAGGCTCAGCACTTCGCGCCGGTAGCCCTTCGAAAGCCGCCAGTCCAGCGGCAGTTCGAACGTCCTTCGGTGCCCGGCGAAGTACTCGTCGAGCTGCCTCGCCGCCTCGTCCAGCCGCCCGGGCGCGCGCAGCACGCGCGGGCTGACCCGGTCGGCGAGTTGCTGGAGCACCGCGGCGTGGTCCTGCACCGCGTACGCGATCCGCACCACGCCCTCGTCGGTGGCGGCGAGCAGCAGGGTGCCCGCCGGGGTGTCCAGGGTCCGGTAGGCGACGTCCAGCACGCCCGCGCGGACCGCGCGTTCGGCCAGCCGCGCGTGCAGCCGCGCCATCGCCTCGGTGTCGTGCTCGGGCAGCCCGGCGAACGGGTCCCGCCCGGCCGGTTCGGTGGCAGTCATGGTCATCGTCCTTTCGCTCCCGTCTCGTTGTCGGCGGCCGTGCTTCCACGACCGCCCGTGCCTGTGCTCGTGTCCGTCCCGGTGCTGGTCCCGGTCCCGGTGCGGGTACGGGTGTCCGTTTCCGGATCGGGGTCGGGGTCGGGATGTGCCGGGTAGGTGCGGCGCAGCGTCCGCATGCCGTCGGCGGCGGCCCGGCGTGCCGCGTCGGTGCTGCCGCCCGTCACGGCGGCGATCTCCTTGTAGGGCAGCCCGGCGAGGTAGTGGTACGCCACCGCGTGCCGCTGCCGCTCGGGCAGCGCCTTCAGGGCGCGCCACAGATCGGGGTCCCAGTCCTCGGGCCGGCCGGCGGCGCTCGGCCGCTCGGGCAGCACACCGGCCGGTACGGGCCGGCGTGCGTTGGCGCGCGTCACGTCGATCGCCTTGCGGTGCGCGACGGTCACCAGCCACGCGGCCACGTTCGCGTCCCCGGGCAGCTCCGGATACGCCCGCAGCGCCGCGAGGAACGTCTCCGACCAGGCGTCCTCCGCGTCGTGCGGGCCCAGGACGGCACGGACGACCCGGAGCACCACCGGCCCGTGCTCGGTCACGATCTGTTCGAACGGTGGCTTGCTCACACCCTGTCAACGCTCCGGGCGGTCGGAACGTGAGCCCGCCGGCCGGGGAAAGTGCGGCCGGCCCGCGCCGGGTGGCCGTCGCCGGCGTCGCCGGGCACCACGGCCCCGCCGTTCAGAACAGCCGCGCCTCCTTCTCCTCGGCGGGTTCCTCCAGGTCCAGCAGGAACCGCTTGCGCTCCAGCCCGCCGGCGTACCCGGTGAGCTTCCCGCCCGCGCCCACCACGCGGTGGCACGCCACCACCAGCGACAGCGGGTTCGCGCCGACCGCGCCGCCGACCGCCTGCGCCAGCTGCCGGTCGCCCAGGTCGGCGGCGAGTTCCCCGTAGGTACGGGTGCGGCCGTAGGGGATCGCCGCGATGAGGTCCCAGACCCTGCGGTGGAAGTCGTCGCCCTTGGGCGCCAGCGGCAGCGCGAACTCCCGCCGCTCGCCCGCGAAGTACTCCTCGATCTGCTGCCGGGCCGCGTCGAACCCGCTGCCGTCGCGCGCGCCGAACTCCTCGGGCTTCGGCCGCCCCCGGTGCCGGTGCGCGAAGTACAGCCCGCTGAGCGCGCCGTCCTCGGCCACCAGCACCAGTTCCCCGACCGGGGAGTCGACCACGGTGTGCGTCCTCATCGCCGCTCTCCTCCACGTCTCCTGGCGGCCCTCGGTGCGGACCGCCGACACACCGTAGACGCGGCGGGGGCCCGGAACGTGAGATCCGGGCCCCCGGGAACCGCTTGAGCTGCGTGAAGTGCCTGAACCCTTCGAGCCGTCCGCTCAGACCGCGGTGGGCTTGGACGACGGCTGGAGGGCCACGGCCGCCTCCGCGGTGTGCACCAGGAACGTCAGCGACTCCTGGAAGTACAGGTCGACGGTGGTGGCGGTGTGGCCGAGGTAGCCGATCGACACGTCCTGGCCGAGCCGCAGCTCGAAGTCGCCGCCGCGGGTGGCGAGCAGGAACGCCCCGTCGATCGCCGGCGCCCACACGATCTCGCCGTCCAGCAGCCGCGCGAGGTGCTGGTGGATCGGGTAGCCGTGGTCGGAGGTCTCGCTGACCGCGGTGTACGCGTCGGCGCTCAGCGCCAGCGTGTACGCGCCGTCGACACCGGCCAGCCGCAGCGTGGTGACGGCGTGGCTGATCGCGTCCGGGTACTCCCGCACGTCCGCGGGCAGCGTCAGCTCGGGGTTGGACGAGGCCGCCCGGATGCCGGTGATGCCCGCGGCGGAGTACCCCTCGAAGATCGCCCGGTCCTCGGCGTAGGCGAGCTGCTTGGCCGCGTCCTTGACCGGCTGCCAGTCCGCGTCCTTGGCGCCGCGCGCGACGTCGTCGACCTGGCCGCGGTCCACGGTGAACGGCACCCGCAGCTCCACCACGGGCTGCGAGCGGCGGGTGCGCGCGGTCACGCCGTGCCCGGGCGCGGCGATCTCGTCCAGGTGCCCGGTCGCCACCGCGGACAGTTCGAGGCCGCCGGGCTCGGGCACGTCCACGATGCGGCGGGCCGCGACGTTGCGGGCGAAGGTGCGCCGGGCCTCGGCCTCCAGGTCGGCCCACGCGGCGTCGGAGATGGGGGCGAGTTCGCGGTGCAGGTTGTTCACGAGGGCGTGCTCCTTTTCAGGTTGCCGATGCCGAGGCTGCCGTCGGCGGCGGACCGTGCGGGGGCGGATGCCGGCGCGGGTTCCGGTACGGGCGCCTGCGCGGGTACGGACGGGGGGCCGGACGCCTGCTGCGCGGCGGACCCGACCGTGGACCCGGCCGCGGACCCGACTGCGGACCCGACCGTGGCCCCGGCCGCGGTCCCGCTCCCCGGGGCGTCCGGCAGGTCGTCGAGGAAGTCCGCGGACGGCACGTAGAAGAGGGTGCCGGTGACGGCGGTGGAGAAGTCGAGGATGCGGTCGTGGGAGGCGGCCGAGGTGCCCAGGAACATGTTCCGCAGCATCTGCTCGGTCACGTCGGGGGTGCGGGCGTAGCCGATGAAGTACGTGCCGAACTCCCCGCGGCCCGGGCTGCCGAACGGCATGTTGTCCCGCAGGATGTCCTGCTCCTCGCCGTCCGGGCCGGTGACGGTGTTCAGGGCGACGTGCGAGTCGTCCTCGTCCAGTTCGACGTTGGTCGCCTTCGTCCGGCCGATGATGCGCTCCTGCGCCTCGACCGGGAGCGCGTTCCAGCCGTCCAGGTCGTGCAGGTACTTCTGCACGATCACATAGCTGCCGCCCGCGTGCCGCGGGTCCTCCGCGCCGATCAGCACCGCCTCGCGCGCCGCCGGGCCGACCGGGTTCTCGGTGCCGTCCACGAAGCCCAGCAGGTCGCGTACGTCCAGGTACTTGAAGCCCTGCACCTCGTCCCGTACGACCACCGAGCCGCGCAGCCGGTCCATGATCTGGGCGGCCAGCCCGAAGCACAGGTCGAGGCGGGTGGCCCGCAGGTGGAACAGCAGGTCGCCCGGGGTGGCCACCGCGCGGTGCCGCGGGCCCTCCAGCGGGGTGAACGGGTGCAGGCCCGCGGGCCGCGGGTAGTCGAACAGGCGGTCCCACACCGCCGACCCGACCCCGGCGACGCAGCTCAGCTTGCCGTCGGGCGCGCCGAACCCGATGGCGCGGGTCAACCCGGCGAGGTCCGCGAGCAGTTCGCGCGCGGTCTGCTCGCCGCCGTCCTCGACCGTCACCACGAGGAAGATCGCGGCGGACGTGAGCGGGCTCAGTACGGGCTGCGGTTCCGGCTCGGTGGCCAATCCAACTCTCCCCTGTGCGGGCGGCGTCCGGTGAATCACCTGGACCCTACTGCCCAGGACCCCCGCTCACCGGGAGTGCCCGGGCGTGTCCCCCGCGGCCGGTGCGTTCTGCCGGCCGAGGGGCCACCGGCGGGTGGCGGGCTCCCGGTGAGCGCCTCCGTGCCCTGGATTCTGGGCTTCTTCCGCGAAAAGCGGGCCGCAAACCAGCCGTGAACCAAGGGGCGCGACCAGTGAGGGGCTAACGTGCGGACCATGACGTTCCGAGACCTGCACCGCGGCCCGCGGCCCCTGGTCCTGCCCAACGCCTGGGACGTGCCGTCGGCGCTGGCCTTCGCCGACGCAGGCTTCGAGGCGATCGGCACCACCAGCTTCGGGGTGGCGTCCGCGCTCGGCCGGCCCGACGGCGGCCGCGCCACGAAGGACGCGAACCTCGCGCTGGCCCGCGCGTTGAGCGGGCTGCCCGCCCACCTCAGCATGGACGTCGAGGACGGCTACAGCGACGACCCCGCCGAGGTCGCGGAGTACGTCGCGCGGCTCGAAGCGGCGGGGGCGAACCTGGCGGGGGTGAACCTGGAGGACAGCACCGCCGAACGGCTGGTCGCGCCGCAGGCGCACGCCGCGAAGGTCGCCGCCGTCAAAGACCGCTGCCCCGACCTGTTCGTCAACGCCCGGGTGGACACGTACTGGCTCGGCACCGAGGCGGAGATCCCCGCCACGCTGGAGCGCGCCGCGGCCTACGTCCGGGCGGGCGCCGACGGCGTGTTCGTGCCGGGCGCCACCGACCCGGAGGTGCTGCGCGAGCTGGCCGCGGGCATCCCGGTCCCGCTCAACGTGCTGGTGGTGCCCGACCTCACCCTGGACGACCTGGCCGGCCTCGGGGTCCGCCGGGTCAGCACGGGCTCGCTGCCCTACCGCGCCGCCGTGCACGCGGCGACCGCCGTGGCCGCCGCCGTCCGCGACGGCCGCACCGACCTGCCGGGCGCGACCCCGTACAAGGAACTGCAGGCCCGGCTGGTCGGCTACGAGCGCACCGGCGGCCGTTGAGCGGGGGGTGCTCCCCTCACGGCCGGGTCGACCGGGGCCGTTCAGGGGCTGTCCGGGCCGATCAGGGGCCGTTCTCCGGCCAGTCGAGCAGGCGCGCGCCGATGACGGCGGTCTGGAGCGCGTAGCGGTGGCGCGGGTCGGCCGGGTCCGAGCCGGTCAGCGCGCGGACGCGCTGTAGCCGGTAGGTCAGCGCCCGGACGCTCAGCGACAGCCGCCGGGCAGCCTCGGCGGTCACGCACCCGGCGTCGAAGTACACCGCGAGGGTGCGCAGGAGCGGTCGGGCGCCGCCGCGCGCCTGTTCCAGCGGGCCGAGCATGGTCTGCACGAGGTCGGTGAGGGCCTGCCGGTCGCGGGTCAGCACCGGGAAGACCAGCAGGTCGACGGCGTGCAGGACGGGCTCCTCGAACGCCATCCGGTCGGCCACCGACAGCACGCCCAGCGCCTCGCGGTAGGAGTGCCCGCACCCCGCGGCGCCCTGCCGCGCGCGGCCGATCGCGACCCGGACCGCACCCGCGGCGACCGCGCGTTCGGCGAAGTGGGCCGGCACGTCGTCCTGCCCGCCCGGTGTCACGCACACCAGCGCGCCGTCCACCGCGGCGAGCAGCACCCCGCGGCTGCCGAACCGGCTGAGCGTGTCGGTGCTGACCTTCCGCGTCACCGCGTGCGTGTCGTCGTACGGTTCGGGGCCGACCGCCACCGCGACGCTGTGCGCGTGCGACAGTTGCAGGCCGAAGCGCTCGGCGTCCACGGCCAGCGCCTCCGGGTCGAAGGTGCCGGACAGCAGGCCGCCGATGAACGCCCGCCGGGCCGTGTCATGGGTGTGCGCGGCCGCGCGCTGGGCCCGCTGGTAGCCGTCGGCGAACGCGTCGAGCGCCTGTCCGACGGTGGCCAGCACGCCGTCGAGGTCCGCGGCCGAGCGCGGCCGTACGACCCGCCCGGCCGCGAGGTGTTCGCGCAGGATCTGCCGCCAGTCGTAGCCCGCCTCGGCCGCCCGCGCACCCATCGCCCGGTGGCTGCTGAGTTCCTCCCGGGTGAGTCGGCGTCCGGTGGCCGATGCCTTGAGCAGCACCTCGGCATAGCCGGTGAGGAAGGTCTGCGGCAGGTTGTCCACGGTCATGGTGCCCCCGATCGTCGCCGGTGCCGGTGGGAGTTGGTGCGCGGGGCCGCCGGTCACGGCGGCGGATGGGCGGGTGTGGTGCGCGGTGTGCGGGCCTCGGGTCAGCTCTTCGCGGGAGCGGCCTCCGGCCCTATCTCCGGGCCGATTTCGGGCCCGAGTTCGGCTTCGAGGTCGGACCCGAGATCCGGTTCGGGGCCGGCGCCGGCCTCGCTGCCGGACGTGGCATCGGGCGCCGCATCGTGCGTGGCATCGGGCGCCGCGTCACCGGTGGGCGCGGGCGCGGCCTCGGACGGGCCGGCCGATGCGGGCTGCGCGGCGGGCGCGAACCGGCGCGGCAGATGGGCGGTGACGCGGCGGGCCAGGGGCTCGGTGAAGCGGGCGCTGAGCGGGCCGAGGACGACCAGGATCAGCACGTAGGCGGTGGCGAGGGGGCCGATGCGCGGCTCCTTGGCGACCGCGAGCCCGGCGATCACGATGGAGAACTCGCCGCGGGCCACCAGGGTGCCGCCGGCCCGCCATCGTCCCGGGGTCTTGATGCCGGCCCGGCGGGCGGCGAACCAGCCGGTGCCGACCTTGGTCATGGCGGTCACGAGCGCGAGGATCAGCGCGGGCACGAGCACCGGCGGGATGTCGGCGGGGACCGTGGACAGTCCGAAGAAGACGAAGAACACCGCGGCGAACAGGTCGCGCAGCGGGGTGAGGATGTTGCTCGCGCCCTCGGCGACGTCACCCGACAGCGCGATGCCGACCAGGAACGCGCCGACGGCCGCGGAGACCTGGAGGCGTTCGGCGACACCCGCCACCAGCAGGGTCAGGCCGAGCACGACGAGCAGCAGCATCTCGGGGTTGTCCGAGGAGACCGCCCGGCTGATCAAGCGGCCGTGCCGCAGCGCCAGGTAGAGGACCGCGCCGACCGTGCCCAGCGAGATCAGCAGGGTGACGGTGCCGCCGGCCAGACCGGCGCCGGCCAGCAGCGCGGTGAGGATCGGCAGGTAGAGCGCCATCGCCAGGTCCTCGATCACCAACACGCCCAGGATGACCGGGGTTTCCCGGTTGCCGAGCCGGCGCAGGTCGCGCATCACCTTCGCGATGACGCCCGAGGAGGAGATCCAGGTGACACCGGCCAGCGCCACCGCGGCGACCGGGCCCCAGCCCAGCAGCAGCGCGGCGACCGCGCCGGGTACCGCGTTGAGCACGAAGTCCACCGCGCCGGAGGGGTACTGGGTCCTGAGACTGGTGACCAGCTCCGACGCGCTGTACTCCAGGCCCAGCAGGAGAAGCAGCAGGACCACGCCGATCTCCGCGCCGGTGGCGACGAAGTCCTCGCTCGCGTCCAGCGGGAGGATGCCGCCCTGGCCGAAGGCGAGCCCGGCGAGCAGGTAGAGGGGGATCGGGGAGAAACCCACCCGGCCGGCGAACCGGCCGAGCAGGCCCAGGGCGAGGATGATCGCCCCGAGTTCGACGAGCATGGACGTCGTGTTGTGCACGGGCGGCTATCCTCCGGTGATGAGTTCGGCGACGGCGTCCACGCCCTCGCGAGTGCCGACGACGACGAGCGTGTCCCCGAGCGCGAAACGGAAGTCGGGGGCCGGCGACGGATGCGCCGAGGTCCGCCGCAGCACCGCGACGATCGAGGCGCCGGTGCGGGTACGTGCCTGGGTGGCGCCGAGCGTGCGGCCGGCGTACGGCGACCGGCTGTCGATCTCGATCCGCTCGGTGACCAGGTCGATGCCGACCTGCGCGCGGCGCAGCTTCGCCACCGGGTCCGGCAGCAGCAGCCGGGCCAGCGCCCCGGCCTCGGCCTCGGTCAGCGGGACCGCGTCGGTGCACGCGTCGTCGTCCTGCGGGTCGCGCAGCGCGAGCACGCGCCGCCCGTCCTGGTGTACGACGACCGACAGGTGCCCGCCGGCGTCGGTGTCGAGGTCGTAGCGGCTGCCGACACCGGGCAGCGGGGTCTTGCGAACGTGAGCCGACAGGCCCATGGCGTGCTCCAAGGGGCGTACGGGGGTGGGGGACGGAATCCTGCTGGTGCGTGTGTGCGTGCGGAGAGGTGCGCGGGGCGTGCTTTTCGCACCGGCCCGGCCGCCTGGCGGCGGCCGGGCACGACGCGCCAGGCCACGGTCCCGGGTCGTGCGAACCCGCCACGGACGGCGGAGACGCCACGTGGGGGACAGGGTGCGGGGCGCCGGGTCCGGCGGAGGAACCGCGCGGACCTCAGGCGCCGATATCGGGAACCCGGTCGCGTGGCGCGCACCCGGCGGGCATCGCCCATGCGCTGCCCGCCGGTCCACCCCGCAGAACGCCGGGAACGACGGGTGGGCACGCGGTGGTCGCTTCGTACCGCACCATGCCGCCATCCCTCCCGCTCACCTGCCCGTTGGTATTGGTCAGGTAAAGAATTGTACCGTATGAGGTAATGGGCGAAATCAGGGGGTCGTGGTCCTTACCTGCCCATTCCGCCCGCGGACTCCTGCCCTGAGCGCGCCGAGCGCCGGTACGGCCGCGGTCGCCAGGAAGCAGACCGGCAGCGGGGCCGTCGCCACCAGGACGGCGGCGAGCGCGCCGCCCGCCGACGAACCGGCGTTCACCGCCGAGTTGACCCAGCCGGTGGCCCGGGTCGCGGTGCCGTCAGGGGCCAGCCGGGCCGCCGCCAGGTAGGCCGTGGACAAGGCGGGCGCCATCAGCGTGCCCGTCGCCGCGACGCACACCGCGAGCAGCGGCAGCACGCCCGAGGCGGCCGCGTCCACGGCGAGCAGCGCGGCCAGCGCCGCCAGCAGCGGCGACAGCCTTCCCGCGGCCGAGCGCCGCCACGTCATCCGCCCGTGCAGCAGCCCCCCGATCGCGCTGCCCGCGGACTGGCCGGCCAGCACCCACCCGACCGCGCCCGGGTGGTGCGCCCGGTCCGCGCACGCGATGACATACAGGTCGATGCCGCCCAGGCACGCGCCCACGGCCAGCGCCGCGCCGGCCGCCCGCCGTACGCCCGCACCCTCCGCGGACAGCAGCCGCAGCCGGCTCCGCACCTTGCCCTTCCGCCCCTGCGGCGCACCGGGGTCCGGCGCCGCCGTCAGCCGCGCCGCAGGGGAGGCCGCCAGCGCGCACGAGCCCGCCGCGATCAGCAGGCCCGACAGAGCCAGCGCCGGCACCGGGTGCATCGCCACCGCGATCAGCGGGCCGACCAGGAAGAGCAGTTCCTCCGCGACGGTGTCGAGGCTGAACGCCCTTTGCAGCAAAGCCTCGTCGGGCGCCAGCGCGCCCCACACCGCGCGCATCGTCGGCCCGATCGGAGGGCAGAGCGAGCCCGCGGCCGCCGCGAGCAGCGCGAGCACGGCCGTACCCGGGCGGCCCGCCGCCCCCGAGTACGGGCCCGCGCACCACGCCAGGGCGAGGAGCGCCGTCGCGAACGGCAGGGCCAGCGAGGGCAGGGCGCGGCGGGCGCCCCAGCGGTCCACGAGGTCGGCGCGTGCCGGGCCCAGCACGACCGACACCGTCCCGAACACCGTCGACAGCAGCCCGCCGGCCGCCAACGAGCCGGCGGCCGCGGTCAGTGAGAGCACGAGGGCGAGACCGAGCACCCCGTACCCGAACCGGCCCGCCAGCGCGGCGCCGAACGTGACACGGGCATGGGGCAGGCGAAACACGGCGGCGTAGGACGCCGCCGGATCTGGCGAAGACATGGGTATCCCCTGGAATACGCAGTGGCATGGGCCGTCTCGCGCACCTCACCCGTCAACTCACCGACGGGCGGCGCGCACCCAGCGCCCTACGCACAGAGGAAGAACATCCCCCGAACCTACCATTCGCGCGGCCACGGAGGGCCTCAGCCGGCAGGGGCGCGGGGAACCGCGCCACCAGCGCCGCCACCGAGGGGCGGTCCCGGGACGGGGGCGGGGAACCCCGGGGGTCAGGGGCGCCGCAAAGCCGCCGGCGCGGCGAGGAGCAGCGCGAGGAACGCGAGGAGCGTGGTCGCTGTCCACCCGGAGAGGTGGTAGGCGGAAGCCCCGAGCGTCCCCCCGAGACTGTTCCCGATGTAGTACGCCGTGAGGTAGAGCGCCGACGCCTGCGCCCGCCCGGTCAGAGCCGTACGGCTCACCGCGCCGGACGCGACCGCGTGCCCGATGAAGAACCCCCCGGTGATGAGGACGAGCCCGGCCAGCACGGCCCACAGCGGCCGCGCCCACGTCACGGCGAGCCCGCCCCCGCACAGCGCGAGCGCCACCGCGAAGGCACCGCGCCGCCCCACCCGCGCGGTGAGCGCCCCGGACGCGGCGGACGTACCCGTCCCGACCAGGTAGACCAGGAAGACCGCACCGATCGCGGACTGCGACAGCCCGTACGGGGCGGCGGTGAGCCGGTACCCGAGCACCGTGTACACCGCCCCGAACACGGCCATGAACAGCATCCCCACCGCGTACAGGCGGCGCAGCCGGGCGTCGCGCAGGTGACCGGTGACCGTACGGCCCAGCGCGGCCGGGGAGATCGACCCGGGGCTGAAGTGGCGTGCGGGCGGGGCGAGCAGGCGGAAGGCGACGGCGCAGACCAGCGCGGTGGCGCCGACCGCGAACAGCGCCGTACGCCACCCGTACGCCTGGGCGAGCGCGCCCCCGGCCACCCGGCTGCTCATGCCGCCGATGGAGTTCCCGGCGACGTACAGGCCGATCGCGGAGGGCACGGCGGAGGGGTGCACCTCCTCGGCGAGGTACGCCATCGCGGTGGCGGGCAGCCCGGCGAGCGCGACGCCCTGGAGGGCGCGCAGGGCGACCAGCACCGCGAGGTTCGGCGCGAAGGGCACCGCGAGGGCGAGCAGGGACGCGGTGAACACCGACACCGTCATCACCCGGGTCCGCCCGTACTTCTCGCTGAGCGCGCTCGCCGGCAGCAAGGTGAGCGCGAGGGCGCCGGTGCTCGCCGAGACGGTCAGGCTCGCCTGGGCGGGGGACAGCCGCAGCCCCGCGGAGAGCGCGGGCAGCAGCGCCTGGGTGGAGTACAGCAGCGCGAACGTGGCCAGGCCGGCCGCGAACAGGGCGAGGTTGGCGCGGCGGTAGGCGGGGGTGCCGGCGCGGAGCCGGTCGTCGGCCGGGTCGGCCGAGTCGGCCGGGGCCGTGTGCACGGGCGCTCCGGCGCCGGTGGGCCGAGCGGCCGTGCCCGCGCCGGGTACGGCCGCTCCCGTATCTGCGGGGTCCATGACAGCGACGCTAGGGGCCCCGGTTCGCATGCGTCCAATGCATGGAAGGGGCAGAATCGATCCGTCACAGCATCAGCGCAGTACGGAGGGGAGTTCCGTGGGCGGCGACGACGAGGAAGAAGGCGCGGGCACGGCGGCGGAGCCGGGTGGGGCTTCCACTCCCGCCCCGGCTCCAGTTCCCGCCCCGGCCCCCGCCGAACTGTCCCCTGGCGCCTGGGCCGTACTGCTCGCCCCGCGCCTCGCCCAGTTCGCCGCCGTCGCCCGCGAGGCCCACATGACCCGGGCCGCCGACCACCTCGGCATGCCGCAGTCCACCCTCAGCCGCGCCGTCGCCCGCCTGGAGGCCGACCTCGGGGTGACCCTCTTCGCCCGCCAGGGCCGCACGCTGCGGCTGACCCGCGCGGGCCTGACCTTCCAGCAGGCCGCCGAACGCGCGCTCGCGGAGGTGGAGCGGTCCGCCGAGGAGGTCAGGGTGGACGCCGACCCCGGCAGCGGCCGGGTCGCGTTCGGCTTCCTGCACACCCTCGGCCCCGAGACCGTCCCCGCGCTGCTGCGCGCCTTCCGCGCCGACCACCCGCGGGTCCGCTTCCACCTCGTGCAGACCTACGGCGAGGCCATGCTCGAACGGCTCAGGGCCGGCGCCCTCGACCTGTGCCTGACCTCGCCGCTGCCCGCCGAACCCGGCCTGGTCGTCCGCCGGTTGGACCAGCAGCGGCTGCGGCTGGTGGTGCCGGCCGGGCACCGCCTCGCCCACCGGCGCCGGGTCCACCTCACGGACCTGGCGGCCGAGCCGTTCGTCACCCTGGAGGCGGGGTACGGGCTGCGCCGGATCACCGACGCGCTGTGCGCCGAGGCCGGGTTCGCGCCGCGGATCGCGTTCGAGGGCGAGGAGGCGGAGACGCTGCGCGGGCTGGTCGCGGCCGGCCTCGGCGTGTCGCTGCTGCCGCCGCCCGCGGTGCCCCGCCCCGGCGTCACCGAACTCGACCTCATCGGGCAGCGCGCCGTACGCGAGATCGGCGTGGCGTGGCTGGACGGGCAGCGCGACACCGCGCCGGTCGCGGCGTTCAAGGCGTTCCTGCTCGGCCGCAAGGGCGCGCTGCTGCCGAGGTGACGCCACCCGGGCGAGCCCACCGCTCCGGCGTTCCTGCTGGCCAGGGGCATTGTCAGTGGGCGGGCATAGGGTCCGGACATGAGCGAGGTGCGGGCAGTGGACGGACGACCGGCGGCGCCGGTGACGGTGCGGCTGAGGGAGTGGGAGGAGGGTGACCTGTGGGTGTTGAGACGCACGAACTCGGCGGAGATGACCGAGCATCTCGGTGGCCCGGAGAGCGAGTCGCAGCTGCTCGCTCGCCAGGAGCGCTACCTCCGGCTCGACGGTGACGGCGGCCGGATGTACGTGGTCATGGCGAACATCGGCGCGGACACGGGTGCCGGTCCGGCCGAGGAGGCGGTGGGCTCCATCGGGTTCTGGGGGCGGGTCTGGCAGGAGGAACCGGTCTACGAGACCGGCTGGGGTGTGTTCCCCGAGTTCCAGGGCCACGGCATCGCGGCCGCCGCGGCCAGGGCCGTGGTCGAGCGGGCGGCCACCATCGGCACCCGCCGCCACCTGCACGCGTACCCGTCCGTCGACCACCCGGCGTCCAACGCGGTGTGCCGCCGCGCGGGCTTCACCCTGCTCGGCGAGGTCGGCTTCGAGTACCCCAAGGGGAACCCGATCAGGTGCAACGACTGGCGGATCGAACTGCCGGCGAGCCCCGCGGAGCCGATACCGCGATAGGCGACCGGCTGCCGTGACCGGTGGCCCGCTGCCGTGACAGCCGATCCTCCGCCGTGACCGGTGGTCCGCTGCCGTGACAGCCGACCCTCCGCCCGTGACCGGTGATCCTCCGGCGTGCAGCCGACCCCGCACCCGTCCTGCGGCATGTCGGCGGCACCCGGCGCGGGCCGCCACGGGTAACGTCCTGTCCTGCATGCTCTGCCGGTTCGGCGCTGCCGCTTCGGCGCCGCTTCGATACGGTTTTCCGCCCGCGCGCGGAGAACCCGTGAGGGACGCTGCGGGAGGTTCGCCCTGCTGGTGCTGTGTGTGCTCTTCGCGCTGCTCGGTGCCGCCAGCAACGCGGCCGGCACCGTCTTCCAACGCAAAGCCGCCAGGCGGGTGCCCGCCGAGGACGCGATGCGCTTCCGGCTGCTGGTGGACATGCTGCACCAGTCGGTGTGGCTGCTGGGCATCTGCGGGGTGGCCCTCGCCGCGCTGTTCCAGGCGCTCGCGCTGGTCACCGGCCCGCTCGCGCTGGCCCAACCGGTGTTCGTGCTCGAACTGCCCTTCGCGCTGCTGATCGCCATGCCCGTGCTCCAGCGCACCCTGCCGGGCCGCGGCTGGGTCGCGGTGGGCTGCATGGTGGTCGGGCTGGCCATCGCGCTGGCCTGCGCCGCCCCCGACGGCGGCACCGACCAGGCGTCACTCGCCCGCTGGGTGCCGGCGGTCGCCGGCGTGGGCGGCTTCACCGTGGCCGCGGTCGCCCTCGCCCGGCACCGCAGGGCCGGTCCGGTCCGCGCCGCGCTGCTCGGCGTCGCCGCCGCCGCGGCCAACGCGCTGACCGCCGCGCTGATGAAGTCCGCCGCCAACACCTTCTCCGCACACGGCTTCGGCGCGTTCCTCGCGGCCTGGCAGACCTACGGCTTCGCGCTGTGCGGGATCGCGGCCGTCTTCCTGCTGGAGAACTCCCTCCAGTCCGGGTCCATCGCCGTCTCGCAGCCCGCGCTGACCCTCGGCGACGCGACCCTCAGCCTGGTGCTGGGGCTGACCGTCTACGCCGAACACATCCGCACCGGCTGGTGGTTCCTCCCCGAACTCCTCGGCGTGGCCATGGTCGTGGCCGGCACCGTCTACCTCTCCAAGTCGGTCGGGCTCACCCGCGAGCTGGGCACGAAGTAGCAGGCACGGCAACGGCACGGGGTGCCGCGCGCGGGTCCGGACGCCGCGCGTGGGATGCTGGGCGTGATCGAACAGCCGAGGGAACACGACAGTGGCGATGGCAGGGACACGAGGCACACGACGGGCGCTCACGGACCTGTGGGACCGCTACTCGGCCTCCGACCCCGGGCTGCTGCGGCTGATGGCCGGCCTGCGCACGGTCGGCTCGATCGGCCTGGCGCTGCTGGTCCTCGCCGTGATGGACACCCCGGTGACCCAGCTCGTGGCCGGCGCGATGGCCGCGATGGTCTCCACGTTCGCCATCCGCGACAAGCGGGTGCCCGACCAGGCCGTCACCCTCGCGCTCGGGCTGCCGGCCGCGCTCGCCTCGGTGTCCCTGGGCTCGCTGCTCAACCCGCACGTCGTCGTCGGCGACATCTTCTTCGTGCTGCTGATCTTCGTCTGCGCCTACGTCCGCCGGTTCGGCGACCGCTACACCGCGATCGGCATGATCAGCTTCCAGGTGTACTTCGTCTCGCTGTTCGTGCACGCCACCCCCTCCGACCTGCCCGGCCTCTGCCTCACCCTGACCATCGCGTTCGCGTGCAGCGCGCTGACCCGATTCGCGTTCGTGCCCGAGACCCCCGAGCGGACCCTGCGCCGGCTGCGGCAGGCGTTCCGGGCCCGCACCGTGCAACTCGTCGCCACCCAGCGCGAGGTGCTGGAGTCCCCGGCCGACCACCTCGACAGCGCCGTCGCCGACCTGCGCAAGGACACCGCACGGCTGCACGAGAGCGCCCTGATGATCCAGGCCAGGCTGGAGGACGGCACCTCCGACCCGGCCACCGCCAACCAGCTCCAACGCCGCGTCGTGGACGCCGAGATCGCCGCAGAGCGGCTCGGCATCCTGCTGCTCAACACCCGCGGCAGCGGCCACGCCGACACCCTCACCCTGCACCTGCCGAACGCCCCACTGCCCGCGCCGGTGCGCCGCCTCGGCGACGAGGACGAGGCCGTCCGCACCCTGCGCAAGGAGATGCGCGCCCTCCAGTTGCTCGTCGCCCGCCTGTCCGAGGACGGCCGCGGCACCGCCGTCACCCACCTGCGCAACCGCCTGCTCGCCTATCGCGACGACGCGAACCTGCCCCGCGCCACCCCCGCGATCCAGGACGCCTTCCGCGGCATCGGCGAGACCGCCCGCGCCGTCCTCGGCCTGCGGATGGCCCTCGACGGCCCCGGCGACGACTCCGACGACGCGCCCGAGACCGTACGCTCCCGCGAGGAGTTCGAGGCCGAGGACCTGGCGCTGGCCGACGACTCCGCGCCCAGCGTGCGCACCGGCCTGGACCGCCCCAGCACCCGCGCCGCCTTCCAGGTCGCCACCGGCTCCGCGCTGGCCGTCCTCGGCGGCGAGTTCCTGTCCTCGCAGCGCTGGTACTGGGCCGTACTGACCTGCTGGGTGGTGTTCCTCAACACCTCCTCCACCGCCGAGATCCTGGTCAAGGGCTACCGGCGGCTGATCGGCACCGTCTGCGGCGTCGTCGCCGGCGTCCTGCTCGCCGGCGCGATCGGTCACCACACCTGGACCGCGTTCGCGCTGGTCCTGGTCTTCATCTTCGCGATGTTCTTCACCGCGCCCGTGTCGTACACGCTGATGTCGTTCTTCGTCACCGCCATGCTCGGGCTGCTCTACACCCTGCTGCACACCTACAGCCTGTCCGTGCTGGTGCTGAGGATCGAGGAGACCGCGCTCGGCGCCGCGTGCGGGGTGATCGCCGCCGTGCTGGTCCTGCCGATCCGCACCGACGAGCACACCGACGCCCAACTCGTCACCGTCCTGACCCGGTTGCGCGACGTGTCCGTGGCGGCGGTGGACCAGCTCGGCGGCGGCCCGGCCGTCGACCTCGTCGACATGTCCCGCGACCTCGACACCGCCCTGGACGCCCTGCGCCGCTCCACCAGCCCGCTCACCTACCCGATCACCCCGCTGCGGGTCCGCCGCCGCACCGCCCGCTACCTCGTCGCCCTGCTGGAGACCTGCGCCTACCACGCCCGTGCCCTGGCGGCCACCGCCGAACTCGTGCCCTACAGCCGGAGCGTGGCCGCCGATCCCCGGCTCGCCGCGGTCGGCCCGCGCATCGCCCACAACATCGACGCGCTCATCAGCCACGTCGAGGCGCAGGAGTCGACGAAGGAGCGGGCGGTCGCGGTCGCGGTGTCGGGCGCCACGGCCGCCGCGCCGCCCGCGGGCGACACCGACCAGCGCGCGGCGGCCCGCAAGGGGCCCGAGGTGCGGACCGGGCCGAGTATCGCGTCCATGCTGGAGGGTTCCGGGAGCAGCAACCTGCGCTCCGGCACCGTCACCTACCGCGTGCTGCGCCACCTGCAACGCCTCGACGAGGGCATCACCGCGCTGGCCCGGCCGCTGCGGGCACCGATGGAGGACGACGGCACGAGCCGGCGCGCGGCAGGCGGCACGGGCGGTGCGGGCGGCGCGACGGCGCAGGCCCGGCCCGCGGGCTGAACGGCCGCCCCGCCGCTCACGGTTCCAGCCGGTGCAGCGTCACGCCGGAGAGCTTCCCGCCGTCCGCCTCCGCCGTCATGTACGTGCGGTACGGCTCGCGCCGCCGGTCCGTCGGAGAACCCGGGTTGAGCAGCCGCAGCCCGTTCGCGGCCACCGAGTCCCACGGGATGTGGCTGTGCCCGAAGACCAGCACGTCGGCGTCCTCGTAGAGCGCCGCGCAGCGCTCCTCCCGCCCGCGCGCCGGGCCCGTCTCGTGCACCACCGCGAACCGCACGCCACCCAGCCGTACCCGTGCCACCTCCGGCAGCCGCGCCCGCAGTCCGGCGCCGTCGTTGTTCCCGTACACCGCGACCAGCCGCCGCGCCCGGGCCTCCAGCAGGTCGAGCGTCGCCTCGTCCACCCAGTCGCCCGCGTGCACGACGACGTCGGCGGCGTCGATCCCGACGAGCAGCGCGGCCGGCAACTCCCGGGCCCGCTTGGGCACGTGCGTGTCGGTGGTGAGCAGCAGGCGCACGGGCGGGGTCTCCTTCGCGGATCGGGGCGGTCGGCCCGATGGCGGTGGCCGATGGCGGTGGGGTGGACGGGTCCGGTGGAGGTGGCCGGTGGCGGGGCCGCGTCCCCCGATCGTCCCACGCGGCTCCCGCGCGCCGGGCCGGGCACGCGGGCGGGAGCGTGGGCGTACCGCACAATGGGGCGGGCCCGACGTTTCCGACGGAGGCCGACGAACGATGACACACGTACCCGAACTCGCCCGCACGCTCGACCTCAGCCCGCACCCGGCGGGCGGCTGGTACCGCAGGATCTACACCTCGCCGGTGCCCCTGGCGCACCCCACGGGCAGCGGCACCCGCGCCTCCGCGACCATGATCCACTACCTCCTCACGCCCGGCGAGCACTACGAGTGGCACAAGGTCGAATCGGACGAGGTGTGGTTCTGGCAGCAGGGCGGCCCGCTGCTGCTGCGCACCAGCAAGCCCGGGCCCGCGCCCGACGGCGTCACCGAGCACCTGCTGACCGCCGACCCGGCCTCCGGCGCCGACCCCTGCTTCCACGCCGTGGCCCCCGCCGGTTCCTGGCAGCGCGCCGAGCCGGCCACCGACCGCGAGGTGCTGGTCAGCTGCGTGGTCACCCCCGGCTTCGACTTCGCGGACTTCACGCTGCTGCGGCGGCGATAGCGGCGCTCGTGCGGTCGTGTCGCTCCGCGGACTGGTGGGCGGCGCCGTCCGGCGGGGGCGGGCGCCGCATGTCGATGTGCCCCGTGTCCCATCTGCGCAGGTCAGGTGCCGTGCAGGCGTCGTACGGCCGGGCCCCGTGCGGTGGGCGCGCTGCGCCGAACGGGTGATGCCGCGGCGCCTCCCGCCGATCGCCGGCCCGGTGACGACGGGGCGGACGCCGACTTCCGACCCGGGGGTGACCTCCACCGCGACCCCGTCTCCGATGGCGCGCTGACCCGGGCGGGGTTGTCGGGTAACGAAACCTGCGACCGGACGAGCGCACAGCGACCGGCAGGGTGTTGCTCACCGGCGGTGCTCACCCTTGGAGTTCGGCAAGGGAGCCGTGCCATGTCACCTGACCGTCATTCCGTGCCGCGGTCGCGGTCTGCGTGGCGGTGGCGTCCTGCTCGCGGTCCAGGACGCGTTGCGGGCGCGGATCGCCGACGGTGTCACCGTGCTCGGCGTGATCGTGTCGCACGCCCTCGCGCCGGCGCTGCACTCGCGTGACGTGCTCGGGCACGGCCTCGGCGGTGCGGTGCGGTGGGAGGCGCGGGCGCGGCAACTCTGGTCTGCGCGGCCCTGGTTGCCGCCCTCGTGCCACCACGGGGCCGGTCCGATGGTCTCGGCGTGCTGACGGTATTCCGCCATGCCCGCGACGTTCAGGTCGAAGGAGGACCTGCGTGCCGTCTTGTTTGCTGGCGTCGACCCACGAGAAGGACCAGTTGGTGACCCTTCGCCCGGCCGGCCCGCGTCGATGAAGACCACCTCGGCCCCGTGCCGCGACAGGTTCCAGCCCACGCGGGCGCCGAGAACGCCCACTCCGATGACCGCGACACGTGCGGGCCGTTGCACATATCCCGTGCTCACCGACGTCCCCTCCCATGATCACGGGCGAACTCCCGCTCCAGGCATGCCCACACTAGTTCCGCGACGAGCGCGTGACGCGGTCGGGAACACCGTGCCTCGGGTGGGCCGCGTTCGTATCGGCGGTGTTCGTCCCGGCCGCAACCGGCTGGGCCGACTTCGTCAGCGGGGGGCGTCAGCAGGCCGCGTGCGGCCGTCTTCCGTACCGCTTGTCGCTTCGGCGCCGGTGGCCGGGGGGCGGTCGCGGCGGCGGCCGACGAGCGCGAACGACGCGGCCGCGAGGGCCTGGAAGGCGGCGGCGGTCAGGAGCGCGCCGGGCAGGGAGCGGGTGGCGAGGGGGCCGGCGAGGGCGGTGCCGAGGGCGTAGCCGGTGGTCTTGAGGCTGGCGCCGGTGGTGAAGACCTGGCCGCGCAGGTGGGCGGGGGCGTCGCGGTGGCGGATCGCGAACAGGGCGGTGAGCTGCGGGCCTTGGCCGGCGCCGGCGAGGATCGCGGCGGCGGCGAGGGCCGGCGGGCGTGTCGTCGCGGCGAGCAGGAGCGCGGCACCGAGCAGGACGGTGGCCGACCACAGCACGGTGTCCGGGCGCAGGGCGCGCGGCCGGCGGGCGAGGAGGGTGTTGGCGGCGAGCGCGGACGCGGCGGCGCCGGAGAGCAGGTACGCGCCGTGCCCGGCCCCGCCCAGCGACGCCGCGCCGAGCAGCGGGGCGCAGGTGATGAACATGCCGGCGCCGACGCAGGACACCACGGAGGCGGTCGTCGCGCGGGCGAGCGCGGGTGCGCGGTGGATCGCGCGGAACCCGGCGGCGAGGTCGGCGCGGATCGAGGCGCGCGGCGGGCGCCGGTCGGCGGGCTCGTCGGGCTCGGTGGGTTCCGTCGGCTCGGCGGGTGCGCGCGGCAGTGCCCACGCGGGGGCCAGCGCCAGGCAGATGAGCGCGGCCGCGACCGCGACGGCGACCGGCGCTCCCGACAACCCGGCCACCAGCCCGGCGAGCGCGGGGCCGACCAGGCTCGCCAGGTCGTAGGTCATCGCGTCGAGCGCGTTCGCCCGCGCGAGCGTGCCGGCGGTGACGACGCGGGGGAGTTGCGAGGTCCAGCCGCCGGACAGGGCGGGTCCCAGCGGGCCGGCGAGCACCCCGAGCAGAACGGTCGCGGCGATGGGCACCCGGTCCAGCGTCGCGAGGAGAACCGCAAGGGCGGCCGCGTAGCCGCCGAGCGCGGCGGCCAGCAGACGTCCGGGGCGGGCGGAGCGGTCGAGCAGCACGCCGAACAGCGGCCCTCCGGCCGCCGCCGACACCATCAGCGCGGCCGGTACCGCCGCCGCGCGGGACGCCGAACCGGTGGCGGCCAGCCCCGCCAGCAGCAGCGCGGGCCCCGACATCTCGTCGCCGACCCGGGCCGCGGCCGCGCCGCCGATATACGACCGCAGGGCGCGGCCACCGTGACGCTTTTCCATGCGAGTGACGTTACGCAGGTAACTCAAACATGCGCCACATACGTTACTGTGTGCGGATGTCATCTCCGGCTCCGTACGACGACCGGTCCACCCGGCACTCCGTGGCGGCCAACGCCAGGCGCACCGCCGACCTCGTCAACGCGCTTGCGGTGGAGGGACATCGGGCGGATCAGGGTGTCGAGGTGTCCGTCGGCGCGGCGGCGAACGAGGCCGCCGACGCCCGTACCCGGGACGCGGTCGCCGCCGTGCTGCGCGCGTACGGCGAGGCCGCACCCCTCACCTTCACCGCCGCCGACCTCGCCGACCTGCGTGCGGCCGCCGGCCTGCTGCGCGAGGTGTTCGCCGCCGGGCACGTCGACGAGGCCGCGGCCCGCCTCAACCGCCTGCTCGCGGCAGGCACCGGCCCGCTCCGCCTCACCTCGCACGGCGGCGGCAGCCCCTGGCACCCGCACCTGGACAGCGACGACGACGCGCCGTGGGCCGAGTGGTTCCTGTCCTCCTCCTGCATGGCGCTCGCCGTCCTGGTCTGGGACCGGCAGCGCCCGCCCGGCGGCGTGTGCGCCTCGCCGCGCTGCCCGAACGTCTACGTCACCGAGGGGCGCGGCCCGAACCGCCGCTACTGCTCGCGCCGTTGCGCCACCCGCGAGCGGGTCGCCGTGCACCGGGCGCGCGCCGCGGCAGCATCCGACCCGCCGCAAGTGCCGTCGCCGGTGCCGCTGTCCGCGCGGCGGGCTGTCGGGAGGCGGTCGTCATGACGAAGGGCCCGGTGAACGGCCCCGCGAGCGGCCCGGTGAACGGTCCGGCGAGCGGCTCCACGATCGAACTGGCCCCGGTCACGCCGCCCGACCGGCCCGTGCTGGCCCGCCTCCTCCAGCTCTACCTGTACGACTTCTCCGCCTGGCGCCCTCAAGACATCACCGCGCAGGGCACGTTCGGCTATCGCTACTTCGACGCGTACTTCACCGAGCCGAGCCGGGAGGCGTGCCTCATCCGGGTGGGCGGGGCCCTGGCCGGATTCACCATGACCCGCGAACTGCCGGACGGCGAGCGGGAGATGAGCGAGTTCTTCGTACTGCGGGGGCACCGCAGGCACGGTACGGGCCGCCTCGCCGCGCTCCACACCCTGCGCCGGCACCCCGGCCGGTGGGTCCTCGACTTCGACCACGCCAACCACGTCGCCGCCCGCTTCTGGCCGCAGGTCGCCGCCGAGGCCACCGAGTCCGCCGGCGGTACGGTCAGCCGCGAGGACCGCTACCCGCCGGCCGTTGCGCACGCCGTCGCGTGCCTGCGCTTCTCCGTCGCCCCGCCCGCGGACTGACCCCCGTCCCGCCGGCTGCCCGGCTACCCGCTTCCGGGCGTCCCGTGGCGACCGCGTCGCCCCCCTGCTCGTCCGCGCGAACGGTCACTGTCAGTGGTCGCTCCTACGATGGCGGGTATGAAGTTCGAGCCGTTCGACATCCGTTCCGCGCTGCCCGCGATGCTCGCCGCGCCACGCGACCGCGCGCTCGCCTGGTGGTTCATCACCGGCTTCGCCGCGTACTGGGGCCGGCCGCTGGGCGCGGGCGACGGATGGGACCCCGCGGTCGTCGACGCCGCCGAGCGGCGCCTCGGCCTGACGCTGCCGGCCGCGCTCCGGGAGGCGTACCAACTGTTCGGCCGGCGCGACGACCTGACGAGCAACCAGGACCGGCTGCTGCCACCCGACGAGCTGTACGTGTGGGACGGCGCGCTCGTCTACCGGGAGGAGAACCAGGGCTGCGCCCACTGGGGCATACCTCTGGCCGACTTCGACGAGCGCCCCGACGCCGTGGGAGAGGACGCCGTGGGGCAGGACGCGCCGCGTGACGACGCGGTGCGCGACGACCCCCGCACCGTCGCCCGGCCCGACCTCGCGGACAAGTCCCAGGAGCGCTGGGAGCCGTGGATGCCGAGTCTGGCCGCGGCCTGCGTCGAGATCGTCATGGCCGAGGCGCTGATGGACCCGGACGCCCCCACGGACTTCCTGGACACCGACGGGGAGGGGCTCGCGCCGGAGGTGGCGGCGTTGTGCGACCCGCTCCAGCCGTTCGGACCCGGCAGCCGCTGGTTCGTCGGGACCGACGTCCTGATACGCGAGGTCGACGACGCGTTCGTCTGTGTCAGGGGCCGCACCCCCGAAGCACTCGACCCGATCCGCGAGGCGCAGTTCGGCGACTGGCTCGACGACTGACCGCCCCCGGGCCAGGGCCCTCGGCGCCCCCGGGCGCTGGCCCTTCGCGCGCCGCCGCACACCGGGAACGCGACCGGGCGCTTCCGCGTTCGACGCTTGTCGGGTAAGAGTGCGGGGACACGCGGAAACGAGGGAGGGGCCCGATGGATTTCGTCGTCTTCATGACGCTGCCGGGGCTGGTCATCCTGCTGACGGCGGTGGCGTTCGTCGACCAGCTGATGCTGCGCGCCGGCCGGGCCGGGGTGCTGCCCTGGCGCGGTGGCCGGCAGGGCCAGATCACGGCGACCGGCTTCGAGCAGCTGCACGCCACCTTCTCACCCGGCAAGCAGAACGAACTCGACGAGCGGAAGTCCTCGTTGATGCTCCGGGACGAGGAGGGCGACGGCGCGCCGCCGCGCTCGAAGGTCGACCTGGACCAGGGCACCGCGGTGATCCGGATGACCCCGCGCCCCGACCCGAACTGACGCCCCGGCTCCTGCCGGTACGGATACCGGTCAGCCGGTGGGCCAGTGCTGTTCGGCCCAGATCGTCTTGCCTGCCGAGGACTGGCGGGTGCCCCACTTCTCGGTGAGGCACGAGACGATGAACAGGCCCCGACCGCCCTCGTCGGTCACGCGTGCGTGGCGCAGGTTGGGGGCGGTGGCGCCGGAGTCGCTGACTTCGACGGTGAGGGAGCGGTCGAGGATGAGGCGGAGCGTCACGGGTGGCGTGCCGTAGCGCACGGCGTTGGTCACCAGTTCGCTGACCAGGAGTTCGGCCGAGTCGAGGTCGTCGGGGTCGAGCGGGTGGTGGTACTCGGTGAGCCACTGCCGGGTGAGGTGGCGGGCGCGGTTCGCGGCACGGTCCTCCGACGGCAGCGCCCAGGAGGAGGTGCGGCGGGCCGGGAGCGGACGGGCGCGGGCCAGCAGCGCGATGCCCTTGTGGACGGGGTGGGCCGCCAGCCTGGTGAAGATGCCGTCGGCCAGGCCCTGTGCCGTGTCGTAGACCGGCAGCACCTGGCTGATGATCTCCGTGCTGAGAGCAGGGTCCAGGTCGTCGCTGGCCAGAATGAGGGTGCAGTCGTCGTCGAGGGGTGCGGTGGCCATGGCGAAGGGCTCGGTGTCCGGGGCACCCAGGCGGGGGCCCACCGGTGCGTCGATCCGGTCGATCCGACCGTCCGGCCTGATCAGCCGTGGTGCGGGCTGTCCGGCGCAGGCGACGGTGCAGGTGCGGGAGATCGGGTCGTAGAGGGCGTAGACACACGCCGCGGTCAGAGGCGGACTGTCCGAGGTGGAGGCGGCGGTGCGCTCCAGGGCCAGCTGGGTGACGGTGTCGCTGAGCCGGGCGAGGAGTTCGTCCGGTTGAAGCTCCAGTCCGGTCAGCACGCGCAGGGCGGTGCGCAGGTGCCCCATGGCGGTGACACTCGCCATTCCCGTGCCGCCCACCTCTCCGACGACCAGCCCGCATCGCGCGCCGGACAGGGGGATGACATCGAACCACGCGCCGCTGTGAGCGGTCGGGGAGAGCGCGACGAACGCGGTGTCGATGCCCAGTTGCGCACCGGGGACGCGGGAGAGCAGCCTCTGGCGGACCGTGGAGGCGAGGGCCCGGTCGTGGGCGACGCGGCGCGCGTTGTCCAGGCACAGGGCCGCGTGGGCGACGGCGGACTCCACTGCCCGCAGGTCGGCCGTGGTGTAGCGCGCGGAGTCACCGCAGCGGAAGATGCGCAGCAGCCCCAGCACCCTTCCCCTGACGGTCAGGGAGGCCACGATCGCGCTGTGCGCCTCGGCCCTCCGCAGCGCCTCCTGCCGGTGCGGGTCGTCCGCCAGGAGGCCGTCGCGGTCCGACCGCAGCAGCAGGGGCCGCGTCCTCGTCAGGGCCTTGGTGAACGACGACTCGCGATCCACGGTCTCCACCGCGCTGACGCCCTCGTCCGGGTCGGGAGGCCCGGTGGTGCGGATGGCCGCGCGCCGCAGCAGCAGCTTCTCGGGATCGACCGGCTGGAGCGGCGGGTAGTCGCCGCCGGCCAGCTGTTCCGTCACCGACACCACCGCCAGATCGGCGAAACCCGGGCTCAGCGCGTCGGCGAGGTCCTGGCAGGTCTGCATCAGGTCCAGGGAACGTCCGACCCGTTCACGGACCCGGGAGACGGTCATCGCCCGCTCACGGTCCCGCTCGCGGCGGGTGACGTCGAGGAGCGTCATGGCCAGCCCGACCACTTCGCCGCCCGGTCGGCACAGCCGGAACGCGGAAACGGAGTAGTACTGCCGCAGCCCGTGCACGGTCAGGACCGTGACCAGCCGGGAGAAGACCGGCTCCCCGGTTTCCAGCACCCCATGGGCGGCAGCCATGTCCTCGACCGGGCTCTCCAGGCGGTAGACGTCCTCCAGACGGCGTCCGAGAAGGTCCGCCGGCGCGCTGCCGTGCATGGCCCGTGCCGCCGTGCTGACCCGGATCAGCCGCAGATCGCGGTCGAGGACGAGCAGGCCCAACTGCGACACCGAGAAGAGCGCGCGCACCAGCGGGCCCTCCACGTCCGCCTCGGCCGGGTCGGAGGGGTACACCGCCCAGCCGCCGCCCTCGCCGTCGGGCCGCGGTACGGCGCACAGCGCGGCGTCCGTGCCGCGGACCGCCTCCACCACGCGGCCCCCCAGCACCGCGTCCGCCGAGCGGCCGAACAACAACTCCGCGGCCTCGCTCCACGCGCTGACACGGCCCGCGTCATCAGCGGTGAACAGCGGTTCCGTCGCCTGCCCCATCGCGACCTCCCGTTGATCCGCGCAAGAGCGCGCACGTCGCCGAACCCATGACCTTCATGATGGGTACCGGGCGGGCAACTTTCCTGTCGTCCGACGGGGGAGTGGCGGGGCCGGCGGCCGGCCCGCGGAGGATCGGGAGGCGGGCCCGGTCGGCGTGCCATGGGCGTGGGCGCTCTCGTCGGTGCCGAACTGGACCACCCGACCCCGACGACGCCCCGACCCGACGTCGCCCCGATCCCGAAGTCGCCCCGGCCTCGAAGTCGCCCCGACCGCAGGTCACCGTCACACCAGGGCACCGCGTCCGCCGGTCACCGGGCGTGGGCGGCGACCTGGTACGCCGACAGGAGGTCGCCGTCCGGCGTGGGCGGAGTGCCCGAAGCCGGTGTCCGACGGGTCCGCCGGGTGGCCGAAACGCGCCGCCGCCACCCACAGCTGCGGTGCGCCGGTCAGCCGGTCAGCCGGGTGAGGGCCAGCGCGTGGGCGCGGTCGAGGGCGTCGGCAGCGGCGCAGGGGACATCGGGCTGTATACCGGTGCCCTCCCAGTTCGTGCCGGAGACCGGATTGACCGCGCGGCCCACCGGGATCGTGGCTTCCAGGTGCGGGTGCACCGTCCAGCCCTCCCGCGGGTGCGCCCCGCCGCCGGTTCGCTCGCCGACGACGACGGCGCGGCCGAGCTGCTGGAGGTCGTACGTCAGCTCCTCGGCACCGGAGAAGGTGCGGTCGCTGGTCAGTATGTACAGCGGCTTGCTGCCGCCGAAGCGGGCACCGGGAACGTGCGCCGCGCTCCAGGACTGCTCGTAGCGTTCGCCGTCACGCCAGTACATGGTGTTGAGATGGGTGCGCTCGTCCAACAGGTAGCCGCAGACGAAGGCGACGGTGTTCGGGTCGCCCCCCAGGTTGGCGCGAAGATCCACGATCAGCGCCCGGGAGCGGGACGCCAGCGTGAGCGCCGCACTCAGCGGTTCCGCGGCCCACTCCAGCGGAAACAGCATCGGTGCCAGCTCCACCACGGCCACCCCTTCGGAGAGCGACTCCACCCGAGGCGCACCGCCCAGCGAGCTGTCGAAGTCCCGGCGCATGGCCGCCAGGGCGGCCGCCCCCTGCCCCGCGGGCACCGAATCGGCGTGGTACTTCAGCCTCAGATGCCGGTCGCCGTTGACGGACTGCAGGTCCGCGGTGACCAGCGGAGCAAGTTCCTCGGCGCCGCCGACGTCATAGGCGCCCTCGGCGAGGCGCTGCCGCAGCAGGACCGTGAGCTGCTCGGACACCTCGGGGAAGACGTAGTGCTCGATCAGGAGCTCGACGGTCTCGTCGATGACAGGGGCAGGCCGGAACAGTGTCGGAGTCGTCATGGCAGGGAGTAGAGCACCGCCCTTGCGAAAGCGTCAAGAGCGTTAGACACTTTCGGTATGCGTGACCAGCCTTCCTATCCGCCGCCCCCTGAGGACGTCCAGGAGATCGGCTCGCCCGAGCAGTTCGCGGCGCTCGCCCACCCGTTGCGCCAGCGGTTGCTCTTCGCCCTGGGCCACCGTCCCGCCACCATCAGCCAGCTCGCGGTGCGGCTCGACGCGAAGAAGGGCAACGTGGCCCATCACCTCAAGGTGCTCCGTGACGCCGGGCTGGTGCACGTCGCCGAGACCCGCCAGGTCCGCGGCGGCACCGAGCAGTACTACCAGCGCACGGCCCGCCGTATGGTCGTCGCCGAGCCCCGCGCGGCAGGCACCGCCGCGATGCTGGCCGCGGTCGCCCAGGAGCTGGAGCGCTCGCCGGACGAGACCTGTCTGACGCTGCGTCACCTGCGGCTCAGCCCCGCGAAGGCGAAGGAACTCGGCGAGACCCTCTCCCGGTTGGTCGACGAGGCCGAGGAAGACGCGGAGGACCAGCCCGTGTTCGGCGCGTTGGTGACGCTCTACCAGCACGCCCAGCCGACCGCGGCGGACGGTTCCGCCTCGGGCGTGTTGTGAAAGTGCGCCACTTCCCCGGACGGCCGACCGACCACGTCACCGATTTCCGGAACAGGCCCCAGGCGGTGGGGCGGACCGCCGACCTGGTGGCGCCGGCGCGAAGTGGGGGTGCGGGGAAGGCTCGTCAGGTCGCCAGGGCCGTGCGGAGGAAGGCGAGGATCTCCGTCCGGGCGGCCTGGGCCTGTGGCTCCAACCCGGGCAGAGTGAGGAACGCGTGCTTCGCTGCCGGGTATTCGGACAGCCGCACGGGCGTCCCTGCCTCGCGCAAGCGCTCGGCGTAGCGGCGGCCCTGATCGGCGACCGCGTCCTGGGTGGGTACCACCACGAGCGCCGGGGCCAGCCTGCTCAGGTCGTCGGCGTACAGCGGTGAGAGCGCGCGGGCGTCGCTCCCCGGTGGGACGGCGAGCTGCTGGAAGAGCCGCAGTTGGGGCAGCGCGCGGGACGGGGTGTACGCGTACTCGGCGATCGAGGGGTAGTCGTACATCGTCCCGGTCACGTCGACCGCGGGGTTGACCAGCACCTGCGCCTGGAGGTCGATGCCGGCCTCCCGCGCCCGGATCGCGGTCAGCGCGCAGATCAGGGCGCCGCAGCTCTCGCCGAACACGGCCGCGCGCGCCGGATCGACGCCCCACCGCGCGGCGTTCCGCACCACATGCCGCAGCACGTCCCAGCCGTCGTCGGCGGCGTTCGCGAGCGGACTGTCCGGGGCGATGAGGCGATGCTCGACCGAGACGACCAGCGCGGGCAGCGCCGCGGCGAGGTGGCTGTTGGTCCAGTCGCACTGCACCGCCGTGCCCACGAAGCTGCCGCCGTGCACGTGGACCACGAGGGGCAGTTCGGCCCGGGCGGCGGCCTCCCCGTCTCCCGTCGACGCCGGCCGGTAGACCCGGACCAGGAGGTCGCGGCCGGGCAGCGCGACCTCCTGCCAGGCGATCGAGGCGCCGGGGTCCGGCTCCCCGGTGAACGCCCGCGCCGCGCCGGAGGCCCGGAAACGGTTCTCCGCCTCGCGGTAGGCGATCAGTTCCTCGGTCGTGATCGCCGAGAAGTCCGGCTCCGGCGGCCGATTCGCGGTGCTGATCTCGCTCATGTCTCCTGCTCCCCCTCCCGGCGGATGCCGGGTCCGTCGTTGTGGTCGGGCGGTGCGTCGTCGGGCCGTGCGCTGCGGCGTCGGGCCGTGCCCCGCCCGTACGGCCGTGCGTCGCCATCGGGCGGGCAGACCGTTGTCCTCATTATGCACGCGGTGCGTGCATCAACAAGTGCATAGGTTATGCTCGGCTCGGACGAGAGGGGCGCGATGACGGGCCGACGGCGATGGTCGACCGAGGAGATCCTGGACACGGCGGCGGAGATGCTGCGTACCAGCGACGCCGAGTCGTTCAGCGTGCGCAAGCTCGCCGCAGCGCTCGGAACCGACTCCTCCAGCCTCTACCGGCACTTCCGCAACAAGACCGAACTGCTGCGTGCGGTCGCCGACCGGATTCTCCTGGCCGCCATGGACGACTACCGCCCCGAGGGGGACTGGAAGCAGCGCATCACCACCCTCGCCCTGCGCCTGCGCGACGCCTTCGGCGAGCAGCCCCAACTCGCCGCGATCTGGGGGCGCTACGCGTCCAGCGGTACCGGGTCCCGGTTGGTCATGGAGGAACTGCTACAGGCTCTGCGCGCGTCCGGCCTGCCCGACGAGGAGATCCCGGCGCGCTACCACCGCGTCGCGATCCTCCTCGCCGCACTGATCGCCTCCGAGGCCGGTATCAGCACCATCACCCCCGCGGAGTACGAACAGGGCATGGAACTCTTCCGCGTCGCGGTGCTCGGCGCGGCCCCCGAGCGCTTCCCCGCTCTGGCCCACTTCGCCCGCGACGTCCGCCCCCTGGGTGTGGACCGCCGCGCCGCGTTCGAAGAGATCCTCGCCGCCCAACTCGCCCACATCGAGGCCCGGATCTCCTGACGGTCCGGATCACGAGCGGCTGCGAGTGGCACCGCGTTCCGCCCCGTCGCCGTCCGGGCCGCACAACTGCCCTGCGCCCGCCGCGATTTCGGCCGTCCGTCGTCCATGGTCCGGCCGTTCTCCGCGCCGCCGTAGGTGGCCACCCTCCCGGTCCGGCCCCGCGAGGCCGTGCTCCCGGCCCGGTACCGGTCCGCCCGGTCGTACGGTCCGACTCCTCGTCTCGGCTGAGGCCCGCCCGGTCGTACGGTCCGACTCCTCGCCTTGGCTCCACCTCGCCCGGTCGTACGGTCCCACCCTTCGCCCGGCCGCCCCGTACACCAACCCCCTCCGCCAGCCCCGCCATACGCCCCGCGCCCCGCCCCTCCGCGCACCCCGCGCAGCGGCACCCCCGCCAACCCCCCGCGTTCAACTCCTTGACGCCCGATCACTGCCGGACCAGACTGCCGACGGCGCAGATGACAACGATGTCAAGCGAGTTATTTTACGGCAGGGGAAGGTTCACTGTGTATCGACGAAGCAGAAGACGGACCAGATTCGGGGTCCTGGCGCTGGCGCTGACGGCGTGCGTGGCGGCGGCGCCGCAGGCGCTCGCGGCGGCCGCGTCCCCCGGCGGGTTCGGCGGCGCGGGCTCGCACACCGCGCTGGTGTCCGACCCGACCTCATACGTCGATCCGTTGATCGGCACGCAGAAGGGGGCCGACTGGGAGAACACCTTCCCGGGTGTGACCGCCCCGTTCGGCATGATGCAGTTCAGCCCGGACACCACCTCCGGCGGCACCGGGTACAACTACGACGACAAGGCGATCCGGGGCTTCAGTCTCGACCACTTCTCGGGCGGCTGCTCGTCCTTCGGCGACATCCCGATCCTGCCGGTGACCGGCGCGGTCGGCGCGGACCCGGCCGGGCGCACCGAGCACTTCTCGCACGACGACGAGCAGGCCGTGCCCGGCTCGTACGCGGTGAAGCTCGCCGACTCCGGCGTGCAGGTGAACCTGGGCGCGACCACCCGCACCGGCATCGCCAAGTTCGACTATCCGGCGGGCAGTCAGGCGCAGGTGCTGGTCAAGTCCGGTACCAGCCTGGGCGGTGACCTGTCCGCCGACGTGCAGGTGGTGAACGACCACGAGCTGTCGGGCACGACCACGCCACACGGCCTGTGCAACAACAGCAAGTACACGATGTACTTCGACATCACCTTCGACCGGCCGTTCACCGCACACGGCACCTGGCAGGGTGGCAGCGTCACGCCCGGCGCCTCGAGTGCGTCGGGCTCGGGCTCGGGCGCGTACCTGACGTTCGACACCTCCGCGAGCCGCAGCGTGACGGCGAAGGTCGGCATGTCCTACGTCAGCACGGCGGGCGCGGCCAAGAACTCGGCCGCGGAGATCCCGGGGTGGAACGTGGCGCACGTGCAGGCCGACACCCGCGCGGCCTGGCGGAACCTGATGCGCAAGGTGGATGTGGGAGGGGCGAGCAAGGACGAACTGACCACGTTCTACACGTCGTTGTACCGCTCGTTCCAGTCGCCGAGCGTCTTCAACGACGTCGACGGCCGCTACATCGGCTTCGACGACGCGATCCACACCGTGCCGAAGGGCCACACCCAGTACGCGACGTTCTCCGACTGGGACATCTACCGCTCGCTGGCCCCGCTGCAGACGATGCTCTACCCGGACAAGGCCGGCGACATGGCCAACTCGCTGCTGCGCGACGCCCAGCAGCAGGGCGGCTGGTGGCCGAAGTGGCCGTCGCAGAACATGACCGGCAACGTGATGAACGGCGACAACGGCGTGCCGCTGTTCGCCCAGTACGTCGCCTTCGGTGCGAAGGGCGTCGACGTCAAGGACGCCCTGCCGATCATGAAGAAGGCGGCGACGACCTCGCAGAAGGTCGGCTGGGGCTGGGTGGAACGGCCCGGCATCGAGGACTACGTCAAGCTCGGCTACGCGCCCAACGACGCCACCTCGCAAGGCGATCACGGCCTGCAGGGCGCCTCGGAGACCCTGGAGTGGGCCACCGACGACTTCGCGATCTCCCAACTCGCCGCCTCCGTCGGCGATCACCGGACCCAGGCGGAGTACGCCAAGCGCGGCAACAACTGGCAGAACATCTACGACCCCGCCACCGGCTACCTGCGCCCGCGTGACGACAACGGCTCCTTCCCGGCCGGCCCCGGCTTCCAGACCCCGCCGGCCGGCGCGTTCGGGCAGGACGGCTACGACGAGGGCAACGCGGCGCAGTACAACTGGTCGGTTCAGCAGGACATTGCGGGACTGGTCGCCGCGATGGGCGGCAAGGACAAGGTGATCCCGCGCCTGGACGACTTCTTCTCCCAGCTCAACGCGGGCGGCAACGCGCCGTACGACTGGGCGGGCAACGAGATCGACACGACCGCGCCGTGGATGTACGACTACGTCGGCCAGCCGTGGAAGACGCAGGAGGTGGCACGGCGGTTCGAGACCGAGCTGTTCACCACCGCGCCCGACGGGCTTCCCGGCAACGACGACAACGGCGCGCTGTCCTCGGAGTACGTGTGGGCGGCGCTCGGCATGATGCCCGCCACCCCCGGCACCCCGACGCTGGCGCTGAACAGCCCGCTGGTCAAGCGGGCCGTGATCAGCCTCGGCACCGGTCACAAGATCACCATCGACGCGCCGAAGGCCGCCGACAACGCCCCCTACGTCACCGGGATGCGGCTGGACGGCCGTACCTTCGCCGCCACCGCGCTGCCCGCGTCGTTCGCCACCCGCGGCGGCGCGCTCGACGTGAGCCTGTCCACCCGGCCCGACACCCACTGGGCCACGGGCGCGCAGGCGGCTCCGCCGTCGTACCGGGACTACGAGGTCCCGGCGGTCGGCTACCTGACCCCGACCGGGACGCAGGTCGCCCCGGGCGGCACTTCGCTGCCGGGCACGGTCGGCGTCTCCGAACTGGCCGGCCACGCCGGCAAGGTGCACTGGAGCGCCGCCTCCGACGTGGCCGGGGTGAGCGTCACCCCGTCGTCGGGCACGCTCGACCTGACCCGCGCCGCGAGCGCGACGGTGCCGGTCTCCATCGCGGTCGCCGACGGCACCCCGTCCGGCTACCACCCGGTGAAGGTCTCCTTCACCACCGCGAGCGGTCAGTCCCTGCCCGGCGGCGCGTCCGTGATCACCGTGCCGGCCGCCGACGGTGCCGCGACCTCCTGCGACACCCTCGGCGCCACCGACACCGAGTGCGGGCTGCGGCTGCGCGACAACGGCGACGGCCACACCACGCCGGTCACGGTCGGCGGCCGCTCCGGCCGCTCCACCACCGACGGTTCCCCGTTCGAGTACTTCGACGTGGACAACACCACGGTTCCGGGCGGCAGTTACCACGCCACGGTGACCATCGACTACTACGACCACGGCACCGGGAGCTGGAGCCTGCAGTACGACGCGACCGGAAACGCGTACAAGTCGACGGCGCCGGTGGCCAAGACCGGCACCGACACCTGGAAGACCGCCACGTTCACGGTGGACGACGCGGCCTTCCACAACGGCGAGAACGCGGGCACCGACTTCCGCCTCGCCAACAGCGGTGACACCGGCACCATCGGCCGGGTGCACGTCTCGGTCACCGGCGACAACGTCCTGGCGCTGCACCTCTGCCCGGACGACAACTGACCCGCTGACGCGGTGACGCCGCTGAGGCGGTGATCCGGTGATCCGCTGACGCGGTGACGCCGCTGATCCGGCGGCGCGTTGACGCGGTGAACCGCTGGGCGCCGGCGCGTGCGCGTGCCGGTGTTCCCGAGAGGCTGCCGATCGGCCCCAAGGCCGGTCGGCAGCCTTATGTGTGACGGCTGGTCAGTTCTTCGGCTCCCGCGTCGCGGCGGGTGCGTCGTGTGGGTTCGGTGTGTGTGGTGTGACCACTGTGTGCGGGCCGGGCGCCAACTCCTTGACGCTGGGCCGGGGTCGGCTGAGACTGCCTAACGAGCCGCTAGACCCCCGATCCGTAGATTGAGAGCGTTCTCTGCATGAGAAATCGAAGGATCGGTCGCGAATTGAGGCTATGAAATAACGGATACAAGCGCGATCAACCCCCACTATCCGCGCTGACCCGAGCGTTCACTTCATGAACCCGGGTGAAAGGACCCCCCATGCGCAGACCATCCATCAAGGCCCGCACCGCGGCCCGGTGGCGTCACAGGACCCCCCGCCGGCGCGGCTACGCCGTACTCGGTGCCGCCACCTTGCTGCTCGCCGCACTGACGGGCTTGACCGGAACGGCCGGCGCCGCCTCGGCGGCGGAGTCCGCCGGCCACGTCGACACGGCCGCCCGACCCGCGGCCGACGCGGCGGACTGCCCGGCGCAGTCCGACACCCCCGACTTCGGGCCGAACGTGCACGTCTTCGACCCGTCGATGGGCGACGCCGCGATCCAGTCCCAACTCGACACCCAGTTCAACCAGATGAAGGACACCCAGACCGCCCAGTTCAGCGAGAACCGGGTGGCCGACCTGTTCAAGCCCGGCAGCTACAGCGTCGAGGACAACGTCGGCTTCTACACGTCCGTGGCCGGACTCGGCCAGAACCCGGACGACGTCACCATCAACGGCGACGTCACCGTGGACGCCTTCAACGCCTCCGACGCCGGCAACGCCACGCAGAACTTCTGGCGCAGCGCGGAGAACCTGGCGATCAACCCCTCCAGCGGCACCGACCGTTGGGCGGTCGCCCAGGCCGCGCCGTTCCGCCGGATCGACGTGCACGGCAACCTGGCGCTCTACCCGGCCAGTTACGGCTACGCCAGCGGCGGCTTCATCGCCGACACCAAGGTCAGCGGCCAGGCGTCGTCGGTGTCGCAGCAGCAGTGGTACACCCGCAACAGCAACCTCGGTAGCTGGGACGGCGGCGTGTGGAACATGGTCTTCTCCGGCGTCAGCGGAGCTCCGGGCAACACCTTCCCCAACCCCCCGGAGACCACCCTCGCCACCACCCCGGTCTCCCGCGACGTGCCGTACCTGTACGTCGACGGCTCGGGCAACTACCGGGTGTTCGAGCCGAGCCTGGAGACGAACTCCTCCGGCGCGAGCTGGGCGAACGGCAGCACGCCCGGCACCTCGCTGCCGATGAGCCAGTTCTACGTGGTGAAGGCCGGCGACACCGCGGCCACCATCAACAACGCGCTCGCCGAGGGCTGCAACCTGTTCGTCACCCCGGGCGTGTACCACCTGAACCAGACGCTCAACGTGACGCGCGCGGACACCACCATCCTGGGCGTGGGCTACCCGACCTTCGTCCCGGACAACGGCGTCAACGCGATGCAGGTCGCCGATGTCGACGGAGTCCGGATCAAGGGGCTGCTCTTCGACGCGGGCACCACCAACTCGCAGGCGCTGCTCACCGTCGGGCCGTCCGGCTCCTCCGCGGACCACTCGGCCGACCCCACCACCATCCAGGACGTCTTCTTCCGGATCGGCGGTGAGAACGCCGGCAAGGCGACCGACAGTCTCGTCGTCAACAGCAACAACACCATCATCGACCACATCTGGGCCTGGCGCGCCGACCACGGCAACGCGGGCACCGTCGGCTGGAACACCAACACCGCGGACAACGGGCTGACCGTCAACGGCAACAACGTGCTCGCCGACGGCCTGTTCGTGGAGCACTACCAGAAGTACGAGGTGGTGTGGAACGGCCAGGGCGGCAAGACCATCTTCTTCCAGAACGAGAACCCCTACGACCCGCCGGACCAGGCGTCCTGGATGAGTTCGTCGGGCGTCAACGGCTACGCGGCCTACAAGGTGGCGGACAACGTCACCTCCCACGAAGCGTGGGGCCTGGGCAGCTACTGCTACTTCAACGTCAACCCGGCCGTGAACAACTACCACGCCTTCGAGGTCCCCAACACCCCGGGCGTGAAGTTCCACGACGCGCTGACCGTCTCGCTGGGCGGCGTGGGCACCATCAGCCACGTCATCAACGACACCGGAGCGGTCACCGCCTCCAACACGACGCCCAGCAACGTCGTGAGTTTCCCGTAGATCCGCACTTGCGGACCGCACCACTCGCGCCGGGTGAACGACCCGGACGAGCTGCATGACCCGCACCAACCGCATGACCGCACCACCCGCACCGAGCGCGGCCCCGGACGCCCCCGCCCACGTAGGCGAGGGCCTCCGGGGCCGCGTCCATGCCACCGGCGTACGGCCCCCCAGAGTACGGCCCCCGGAGTACGGCCTGCGGCGCCGCGCGCCGCGGTCAGCAGCCCGCCCGGCGGTAGATCCGCGCTCCCTGGACGACGGCGACCGGCAGGTAGTCGCGGTCCACCAGACGCGCGAGCGGCGGGTAGTCCGCCAGCGGGTACGGGGTGCCGGCGGAGTCGTCGACCACCAAGCACGGGGGAGCGGCGGCCAGTTCGCGGCGGAGGCCGGCCCATGCGCCCGGGACGGCGTAGCGGGCGCCCACGCGGTGGACGTCCGCGCCGCCGCTGAAGTTGGTGAGCAGCCCGGCGGTGAGGTAGCGGCTGCCCGCGGGCCGGCCGGCGAGCCAGTACACCTCCGGGTGCATGCCCCACAGGAAGACGCGCTGCCCGGGCTTGCTGTAGCCGTCCACCGCCGAGGCCACCGCGAGCGACTTGCCCAGCTCCGGCGGCTGAGAACGCAGGGCGCCGGCGGTGAAGGCCGCGCAGACCGCCACCGCGCACGCCACCGCGAAGGCGGTGGCGCGGGACCGGCCGAACCAGGCCGCCACGCCGCCCCGTTGGGAGGGCGCTCGCTTCGACCGCGGGTGGCGGGGCGCCGCGCTCACCGCACGCACCGCCAGCAGCGCGAGCGGGGGCACCAGTTGCAGGAAGTAGTGGCCGTAGAAACGGAATCCCGCGCTGACGCCGGCCGCGGAGGCGAGCAGCCACAGCAGCAACACGCCGTCGAACGAGCTGAGTTGGCGGCGGGCGCGGAGGCGGGGCAGCAGGCGGGGCAGGAGGGGCGCGCAGCCGGCGAGGACGACGGCGAGCCGCAGCAGGATGCCGGCCGCGTGCCCGCACATCGCGGCCACGCTCTGCGGCGAGTCGGCGTAGGACCCGGAGGAGAGGAAGATCCAGAACACGAAGGGGCGTACGCCCAGCAGGAGCGCGCAGCCGGCGATCGGCAGCAGCAGGCCCGCCGCCAGGGCCGCGCCGTGCCGCAGCCGGCGCCGCCGCGGTGAGGTGAGCACCATCACGGCCAGCGGCAGGAGCGGGGCGAGGCCGACCTGCTTGGTGAGGGTGGCGACGGCCAGGGCGAGGCCGGCGGCGAGGAAGCGGTGCCGCGCGCCGTAGTACATCGCGGCCGCGGTCGCCGGGAGCATGAAGATCTCGAAGGTCGCCGCCATCGCGTCGGGCGGCGGCAGCGCCGCCGACAGGGCGACGGTCAGCACGCCGGCCGGCAGCGCCGCCGACCGGCCCCACGCGACCGCTGCCAGCCGCGCGACGAACACCGCGGTGACCGTAAGGGCCAGCACCGCGCACACCCGCACCAGCCACAGCGTGCCGGGCCCGGTCAGGGCGAAGCACGCTTCGTACAGCCAGGGCACCAGGGGCGGTTTGCGGTCCACCACGTCGGCGTACATCCGCCCGCCGTGGTGCAGGGCGACCGCTTCGGTGCCGAGATAGCCCTCGTCCGGGCTCCAGAACGGGCGCCGGAAGGAGGGCGCGCGCACCGCGAGGGAGAGCGCGAGCAGGATCGCGGCCTGGGTGACCGGGTGGTGGAGCCGCGGCCGGCTCGCGCGCGGGTCGGAGCGCGAGCCGGTGCCGGGACCGGTACGGCGGGAGGGCCGCTCGGGCGCGGGCGCAGGACGCGGGCCGGGTGGCGCGACCGTGCCGGCCGTCACGGCGAGCGCCGCCACCGGCCTGCCCCGTGCCACCCTGCCGTTCGCCACGGTCGCCATACCTTCGCCCCTCTCCCGGACCTGGACCCTGGACCGGGCCCGGCCCGGCGCGGACATCCGTCATCCACTGACGCACAGTCACCACGCTCGGGACGTCGACCCAACGCATCGGTCCACTAGTTAACTAGTGGACTGGATGATGCGCGGGATTTCGGCTGGCTGTCAAACGAGGGCTGAACGCCGCAGCTCAGCAGGGTGTGGCGACCCTCAGGGGCGTCATGTGGCGGTCCGCGCGGCGCCGCATGGCGCCGAGGGTGGGCGGTCGGAAGGAGTGGAGTGCCGAGTGCGACGCGGGTCTAGGTCCACCGGTCCACTAGTGATATAGTGCGCCCGTGGTCACCTACCGTATCGAACGGCGAAGCGGCGTCGCCGCCTACCAGCAGATCGTGCGGCAGACCGAACAGGCCCTGCGGCTCGGCCAGTTGGCGCCCGGCGACAAGCTCCCCTCGGCGGCCGAGGTGGTGGCCGCCACCGCGATCAACCCGAACACCGTGCTCAAGGCGTACCGCGAACTGGAGCGCCAGGGGCTGGTCGAGGCCCGCCAGGGCGTGGGGACGTTCGTCCGCAAGTCGCTCGCCCAGCCCGGCTCCGCCGCCGACTCCCCGCTGCACGAGGGCCTGCGGGCCTGGATGGCCGCCGCCCGCGCCGCCGACCTCGGCCGCGAGGACGTCGCCGCACTGCTGACCTCCGCTCTCGACGAGTCCTTCCCGCGCGCCGCCGACACCCGCGTGCCCGGAACAGGGACGTACGACGCCCACCCGCACGGCTAGCGAGGACCGATGACCGACCACCCCTCGGCCGGTGTCCCGCGCACCGGCACCGAGGCACCCGCGCTGGAGGCGAGCGGCCTCGGCATCCGCAACCGCGCCGAATGGGCGCTGCGCCACTGCGACTTCCGGGTCCCGGCCGGCCGGGTGGCCGGCCTGGTCGGGCCGAACGGAGACGGCAAGAGCTCCCTGCTCGCGGTCGCCGCCGGACTGCGCGCCCCGACCGAGGGCTCCTTGCGGGTGCTCGGCCACCGGCCCGGCGCCGGCGCCGTCCTGCCCCGCGTCGGCCTGCTGCTCCAGGACCGGCCGCTGCACTCCGCGTTCACCGTCGCCGAGACGCTGCGCTACGGCCGGGAGATGAACCCGCGGTGGGACGACGCCGGCGCGCGGAGCGTCGTGGCCGACGCCGACGTGCCGCTGGATGCCAAGGTCGGCCACCTCTCCGGCGGCCAGCGCACCTGCGTCGCGCTCGCCCTCACCCTCGGCAAACGCCCCGACCTGCTGCTGCTCGACGAGCCGATGGCCGACCTCGACCCGCTGCGCCGGCACGCCATGATGGCCGCGCTGATGACCACCGCCGCCGAACACGGCACCACCGTGGTGATGTCCTCGCACATCCTCGCCGAGCTGGACCTCGTCTGCGACTACGTACTCCTGCTCGCACACGGCCGGATGCTGGTCGCCGACGACGTGGAGTTCGTCCAGGCCGCGCACACCCTGGTCACCCACACCCTCGACGGCCACGAGCCGTCCGGCGTCCGGGCAGGCGCCGATCCGCGCTCCCACCACCGGCGCGGCGCCGCCCGCCCCGACCCGGCCGCCCCGCTGCCGGACGCGCTGCTCGGCCACACCGTCGTGGAAGCGCGCACCACCGGACGGCAGCTCACCGCGATGATCCAGCTGCCGACCTCCCTCGACCCCGCCGTGAGTGCCGAACCGCCCAGCCTGGAGGAGATCCTGCTGGCCTACCTGCGCAACCCGCAGGCCCCGCCCCTGCTCGCGCCCGCCGACGTGCCGCCGACCCGCCCGGCCGACGAGATACGCGCGCACCACCACCAGGACCACACGGACCCCGACCGATGAGCGCCCTCGCCCGCTACGTGTCCTGGCCGCCGCCCGAGGAGCGCCCGGCCCGGCTGCCGTTCCCGCTGCCCCGCCTCGCCGGCCCCGCCTGGCTGGCCTGGCGGAAGCACCGGGCGGTCTACCGCACGATGGTCGCGTTCGCCGTCCTCGGCGCGCTGTGGTCGGTGTGGGAACACCACCAACTCGTCTCCGGCGTGCACCACTACGCCGACATCTGCCGAACCTCACCCCAGCGGTGCGACCCCGGCAACGACGACGCGGCTCCGCCGGCCATCCCGAGCGTCGTGCACATGGTCTTCGACCGGTCGCCGTCCGTGCTGCGCTACCTGCCGCTCGCGGTCGGTGCGCTGCTCGGCGGACCGCTGTTCGCGCAGGACCTGGAGTCCGGAACCCACCGTCTGGCCTGGACGCAGTCCATCGGCCGCCGCGAATGGGTCGCGGTCAGGCTCGGCACGGCAGCGCTGATCACCACCGCGGCCGCCGCCGTGCTGACCGTGCCGGTCACCTGGTGGTGGTACTCCAGCTGGCGCGGCCACAGCGGCACCGGCCCCGACCGCTCCGCCTGGCGCGCGACCATCTGGTGGAACGGCTGGGACTTCTTCGCCTGGACCGGCCCGGTCGGCGTCGCCCACATCCTGCTCGCCCTGATGATCGGCGCGGTCACCGGCGTGCTGCTGCGCCGTACCCTGCCCGCGGTCGCGGCCGGCGCCGGGCTCAGCGAGGCCGCCCTGCTCGGGCTGGAGAAGCTGCGCCCGCACCTGCTGACCCCGTCCGTCCGCCGCAGCCGCGGCCTCGGCCTCGACTTCCCGAACTCCCCGCGTGACGCCTGGTACCAGGGCCTCGGATACGTCCGGGCCGACGGCACGCTCACCAGCCACGATCCATGCACCAGTGCCAGGGTCCGCGACGTGCCCGCATGCATGCGGCAGCACCACATCGTCGGGCACTACAGCAGCGCCTTCAAGATGAACCAGTTCCTTCCGCTCCAGCTGATCGAGACCGGGATCTGCCTCGCGGTGTGCGCCGCCCTGGCCGCCTTCTGCCTCTGGTACGTCCCCCGCATCACCGCACGTTGAGCAGTGCGCTCCGCCGGGCACCGCCGGGCACCGCCGCCTGCCGGGCGGCGCGGCCCCCGTCGTGCGACGCGCCCCGCCGTTCACCCCGCGGGCGCGGGGAGTTCGCGTGCGGTGAGAAGGGCGTGGACGGGACCGAGCACCGCCCTGCGCTCCTCGGCGAGTTGGTCCACGACGACGCTGCATCCCAGCCAACCGGCGCCGCACTCCTCGGCCATGGCGCGGGCGGTCGCGGCCTGGCTGCCGGTCTCGATCCAGTCGTCGACCAGGACGACCCGGTCGCCCACCCCGAGCGAGCCCCGCTGCATCCGCAGAGTGTGCCGGCGGTGACGGTAGTCGGGCGGTGTGCGCCGCACGACCTTGTCCCCGGGGAACAGGCTGCCCGACTTGCGGATCGGCACGAACCCGGCGCCCAGCGCGACCGCCGCGGCGCCGCCGAGGAGGAACCCGCGCGACTCGATCCCGCAGACCGCGGTGACCCGCGCGTCCCGGAACGGCGCGACGAGCCCGGCGACCACCGCCGCCATGGCCTCCGCGTCCCGGAAGACCGCCCACACGTCGGCGTGCCCTTGGTCCCACCGGAAGTGTTCGAGCACCAGATCACGGGCAAGTACGGTCACACGCCGCAGTGTCGCGGTCCGCGCCGACCCGCGGCAATCCGATATCGCCGCCGGCCGGGTCCGTCTGCCGTGTCAACACCCGTCCCGGACGGTCGAGTTCACGCTGCCAGGCGTCGGCCCGCACGCCGGCGCGTCGCAGACGTCGACGGCGCCGCAGGTCCGCGGGGACCGCGCCTCCCCCACCACGTCCGGCGACCGCGATCCGGGCCGGCCTTCCGCAAGGCGTCCAGCGGCCCCGTGCCGATGCGGCCAACCAGGCGAGCGGTGCCTCGCGTTCCCGAGGTGCGGCCGGGGCGTCCGGCGCCGCGAACGCGGCCGAGGGCGCGACGCTCGGGCCCCGCCGCCACGATGCCGGCCCAGCGCCGGCAAGAGCGGGGCCTCGTCCCCCCGGGTCGTCCATCACCGTGCTCCGGGCGACGGACAACGGTCCTCCCGCCCCCGGGTGCCGCTCAGCCCGACGGCAGCGCGGCGCACGGCAGGGCCCGCTCGGTCGTCCCGCCCCGGCCGTCCGGCTCGACGCGGTACAGGCGGGCGGCGGGGACGCGGGTGACCGCTTCGGTGAGGTGGCCGTCGGTGAACAGGGCCGCGGCGCCGTCGTCGACCGCCCAACCCGGGGGCAGGGCACCGGAGGCCACGAAGGCGCGGTAGGACTCGCGGCGCCCGGCCTCGGTGTCGTAGTGCGGGCAGACGGAGCCGGGCAGCAGGCCCAACCCGTCGGGCAGGAAGGTGAGCGGGCCGAAGGAGTCGGTGTGGGAGCCCCGGGCCCAGCAGTTGGCGCCCGCGCTGACCCCGCACATCAGGGTCCCGAGGTCGTACGCCTCGCGCAGCAGCCGGTCCAGGCCGTGCACGCGCCATACCGCCAGCAGGTTCGCGGTGTTGCCGCCGCCGACGTAGACGACGTCCTGGGCGAGCACGAACGCACGCAGCGCCTGGTCGTCCAACTCCCGCCGGAACAGGGACAGTACGGTCGCCTCGCAGTCCCCGCGCGGCTCGAACGCGGCACGGAACCGGGCGACGTATCCCTCGGCGTCGCCGCTGGCGGTGGGCACGAAGCAGACCCGGGGGCGCGGGACCCGCGCGTGCCCGAGCAGCCAGTCGTCGATCAACCCGTCGTCGCCGGCGGAGAAACCCCCGCCGAGCAGGGCGACTTGGCGCGCCGGGGGAGTGGTGGACACGAGTTGCCTCCTCGGACGTGCGGATACCGGGACGGTCCGGCGCCGGCGGACCCGGACCGCGGCGGAGCGACGGCAGCCGGGCCGTGGCACGAGACCCGGACCCGGACCGAGGCGGACGCTGCCGGCAGACCACGGCCGGCCGAGTGCCGAACCGGAACCCCCACCTCCCCACCGTACAGAGCAAGTTTTGACGTGGACCGCCCTTGACGCCCCCGGCGTGCCGGCTGTTCACTTCCCGGTGCGGGAGAGCGCTCTCCCGTGTGTGGGCGGACCGCTGACGCGGTGCCAGGCGCGGACCCGACGGACGGTCCGGGGTTCCGCGGCCGTCTCGTGCCGCCCGCGCACACCCCCCACCACCCCCCACATCGCGAGGGAGATCCATGTCCTCCACTCATCGGACGGCGGCGCGTGCCGCGGTCCGAAGAATCCGCTTCGCGTGGCTGGTCGCAGTCACCGTCATGGCCATGACCGCAACTCTCTTCGGCGGGACCGGGCCCGCGCACGCCGCCGACGCCGCCCTGCTGTCGCAGGGCAAGCCCGCCACCGCGTCCTCGATCGAGAACGCCGGCACCCCGGCGTCCGCGGCGGTGGACGGTGACACCGGCACCCGCTGGTCCAGCGCCGCCGCCGACCCGCAGTGGCTCCAGGTCGACCTGGGCGCGAACGCGAGCGTCAGCAAGGTCGTCCTGACCTGGGAGGCGGCCTACGCCACCGGCTTCCAGATCCAGGTCTCCGCCGACGGCTCCACCTGGACCCCGGCCTACTCCACCACCACCGGCACCGGGGGCACGCAGACGCTGGCCGTAAACGCTTCCGGCCGCTATGTCCGGATGTACGGCACCAAGCGGGCCACCGGATACGGCTACTCGCTCTGGGAGTTCCAGGTCTACGGCACCCTCACCGGGGGCACGAGCGCGAGCTGCGGCTCGGCGAACTCCGCGCTCGACCAGCCCGCGACCGCCTCCTCCACGGAGAACGCCGGCACCCCGGCGTCCGCGGCGGTGGACGGCGACGCCGGCACCCGCTGGTCCAGCGCGGCGGCCGACCCGCAGTGGCTCCAGATCGACCTCGGCGCCAGCGTGCCGATCTGCGAAGTGGTGCTCCAGTGGGAGGCGGCCTACGCCACCGCCTTCCAGATCCAGGTCTCCGACAACGCTTCCACCTGGAGCCCGGTCTACTCCACCACCACCGGTACCGGCGGCACCCAGACCCTCGACGTGACCGGCACCGGCCGCTACATCCGGATGTACGGCACCGCCCGCGCGACCGGATACGGCTACTCGCTGTGGGAGTTCCAGGTCCGCACCGGCGGCAGCGGCGACGGCGGCGGCACCCCGACCGGCGACTGCGGCACCACCAACGCCGCCCTCGGCCACCCGGCCACCGCCTCCTCCGTGCAGGACGACGACCCCGGCTACTCGCCCAACTACGCCGTGGACGGCAGCACCGTGACCCGCTGGGCGAGCGCCTACGCCGACCCGCAGTGGTTCGAGGTGGACCTCGGCGCGAGCCTGCCGATCTGCCAGGTGGTGCTCCAGTGGGAGAACGCCTACGCCACCGGCTTCCAGATCCAGGTCTCCGCCGACGGCTCCACCTGGAGCCCGGTCTACTCCACCACCACGGGCACCGGCGGCAAGCAGACCCTCGACGTGACCGGCACCGGCCGCTACATCCGGATGTACGGCACCACGCGCGCGACCGGATACGGCTACGCCCTGTGGGAGTTCCAGGTCCACACCGTCGGCGACGTGACCGGCACCGTGCCGCCCCCGCCGAGCCGGCCCGCGCCCGGCGACTGCCCGTGGGTGAACTCCACCGCGCCGGCCGCCACCCGCGTCGCCCAGCTCATGGGCCAGATGTCGCTGGACGAGAAGGTCGCCATGCTGCACGGCACCGACTCGCCCGACTACATCGGCAAGATCATCGGCAACCCGTCACTGTGCGTCCCCGACGTCAACTTCGAGGACGGCCCGGCCGGTGTCGGCGACGGCCTCGGCGGGGTCACGCAGATGCCCTCGGGGCTGGTGTCGGCCGCGACCTTCGACACCGCCTACGAGCAGGACTACGGCACCGCGGTCGGCCAGGAGTTCGCCGCCAAGGGCGTGAACGTGGCGCTCGGCCCGACCGTCAACATGGTGCGCGACCCGCGCTGGGGCCGCGCGTTCGAGACGTTCGGCGAGGACCCCTACCTGTCCGGGCAGATGGGCGCCGCGGACGTCCAGGGCATCCAGGGCCAGGGCGTGATGGCGGAGGTCAAGCACGCGGCCGCGTACAACATCGAGCAGCCGGCCGGCACCATCGACGTGGACGCGCGCACGCTCCAGGAGATCTACCTGCCCGCGTTCCAGACCGCCATCGAGCAGGGCGGCGCGGCCTCGGTGATGTGCGCGTACAGCAACGTGAACAACGTGCCCTCCTGCCAGAACCCCGACATCCTCAACAAGCCGCTCTACCAGCAGGCCGGCTTCACCGGGTTCGTCACCTCCGACTGGGGCGCTATCCACTCCACCGTCGACTCCGCGAACGCGGGGCTCGCCGTGGAGATGCCCGGCGGCTACTACTACGCCGACTACCTGATCCAGGCCGTGCAGGACGGCCAGGTCAGCCAGGCCACCGTGGACACGATGGTCTCCCGGGTGCTCACCCAGATGTTCCGGTTCGGCATGTTCGACAAGGCACCGTCCGGCTCCAAGACCGCGATCGTCACCACCCCGGCACACGCGCAGGTCGCGCTGAAGGGCGACGAGGAGGGCACGGTGCTGCTGAAGAACAACGGCATCCTGCCGCTGAGCACGTCGAGCACCAAGTCCGTCGCCGTGATCGGCCAGGACGCCGGACCCGGCGCCCAGACCATCGGCGGCGGCAGCGGCACCGTCACCAGCGCGGGCACCTACACTCCGATCATCGGCATCCAGGACCGGTTGCAGGGCACCGGCACCTCGGTCACCTACAACGACGGCACCGACCAGAGCTCCGCCGCCGCGCTCGCCAAGTCCTCCGACGTGGCGATCGTCTTCGCCAGTGACAACTACGGCCACGAGGAGGCGGACAACACCTCGCTCAACCTCCCGAACGACCAGGACGCGCTGATCTCCGCGGTGGCGGCGGCCAACCCGCACACCATCGTGGTGCTCAACGACAACGCGGCGATCCTCATGCCGTGGCTGGACCAGGTCGCCGGCGTCTTCGAGGGCTTCTACGACGGGCAGGAGTGGGGCGAGGCGATCGCCGCGCTGCTCTTCGGCGACGCCAACCCCTCCGGACACCTGCCGGTGACCTTCCCGACCTCGCTCGCCCAGGTCCCGGCGAACACCACCGCGCAGTGGCCGGGCACCGACGGCAAGGTCGAGTACTCCGAGGGCCTGGACATCGGCTACCGGTGGTACGACGCGAAGAACGTCGCACCGCTCTTCCCGTTCGGGTACGGCCTGTCGTACACGGACTTCGCCTTCAGCGACCTGCACGTGGGGGCGATCTCCGGCAGCCGCGCCACGGTCACCGCGACCGTCACCAACACCGGGAGCAGGGCCGGCGCGGAGGTCGCGCAGCTGTACGTCGGCGATCCCGGCGCGGCGGGGGAGCCACCGCACCAGTTGAAGGGCTTCCAGCGGATCTCGCTGGCCCCGGGCGCATCCGGGACGGTGACCTTCACCGTCAGCACCCGTGACCTCGCGTCATGGGACACCGGCTCCGGCACCTGGACGGCCGCCGCGGGGAACTACCAGATCCTCGTCGGCGACTCGTCCCGGAACCTGCCGCTGACCGGCACGCTGTCGCTGCCCTCGACGGTCACCGCCGCCGGCTGACGGCGGCCGCCGGTGCCGTGGCCCGCCGCGCGCGGGTCACGGCACCACCGGCGGCCGGGCCCGCGGTCACGACTCCTCCTCGCCCGGCCACAGCTCGTCGGCCCGCAGGGCGAGGTCCTGGAGTATGTCCGCGGACGTCACGTCGGTGCGGCCCGCGTCGTGGACGTCCGCGAGCTGGAGGAAGATCAGCGAGAACGCCCCGGTCAGGCGCTCGATCACCGGGCTGAGCTGGATGCTCAGCGCCTCGCCGATCTCGCTCGGGCTGGCGTCGGCGGGGAACTCGATGGTCGGCATGGTCTCGTTGAGCAGCGCGCGTACGTTGTCGCCCGAGATGTCCTGCCGGTCGGGGTCCTCCTCCAGCAGCACCTGCATCTGCCGGGCCTCGGTGAGGATGCCGATGATCCGCCGTACGAAATCGCTGTCCCTCATGCCGGGAGCGTACGCCGTCGGTACACGTGTGTACCGGGCGGACGCGGATGGTTCGGAGGGTGTCGGGGTGTCAGTGGATGTCGGGCGGGCCCGGGTGCGCGAGGTCGTCCGGAAGCGGCTGGGCCGGACGGTACTCCGCGGGCGCCGAGCCGTCGGCCAGCGCGGCGGGCGCGTCGGCCAGGCCGAACCGGTCGCGGACCCGGCCGAGGAAGTCGGGGTCGGCCAGCCGGGCCAGCCGCGCCCGCCGCGGCGCCGCGTACACCGACACCCAGTCACCGGGGTCGAGCACCCCGCAGAGCCGTCCGTCCACGCTGACCGCGACCCGCCCCGACCGCTCCAGCACCCGCACCGCCACCCGCTCCTCGCGCGCGGACAGCACCAGGCTGCGGTCGAAGACCATGTGCGGGGCCACCGGAGTGAACACCAGCGCGTCCAGGTGCGGCGAGACGATCGGGCCGCCCGCGGCGAAGCTGTACGCGGTGGACCCGGTGGAGGAGGCCACCACGAACGCGTCCGCCGAGTAGAAGCCGAGCAGCCGCCCCGACACGTAGATCGCGACGCTCGCCTGGCGGTCCCTGGCCAGCTTCTCGAAGACCACGTCGTTCAGGCCCAGCACGTCCAGGGGAACGCCCCACCCGGTGTGCCCGGGATCGGCGTCGCGCGGGGTCGGCGGCGGCAGCAGGGGGCCGCGGCCGTACCGCAGCAGGGCCTGCATCCCGGTCGGGATCTCCAGCGGGCGGGAGGCGCGCATGGTGAGCATCAGCCGTGCGTCGACGTGCCCGGTGCCGGCGTGCACCGCGTCCAGCGCCGCCTCCAGGTCCGGCACGGGCACCTCGGTGAGGAACCCCACTCGGCCCACGTCGATCCCGAGCACCAGGGCGTCCACCGCCGCGGCCACCCGCACCCCGCGCAGCAGGGTGCCGTCGCCGCCGACGGTCACCACCAGGTCCGGCAGCCCGGCCTGTTCCGCCTCCTCCAGCGCGGTCAGCCGCCCCATGCCGCCGTCCTTCTCGTCGCCGTCGGCGGCAGGGGTGTTCCACACGTCGATCTCCGCGCACGGGACGCCGCGTGCCCGGGCCCATGCCTTGACGCGTGCCGCGGCCGCCACGGCGGCCTCCTTGCCGCCGTGCACGACCAGCCCGATCCGCTCGATCACCCCTTCACCGTAGGGGCGGGCCGGGGCCGGGGCCCGGTCGGCGCGTGGTCCGGCCCGGGGCGCGGCGGCGCCGGGTCCGCCGTGTGGGGGACGCCGGTCACCCACACGGCCGTTCCATGACGGCGCTGCGGTACGTCTTGCCCGGCCACTGGACGGTCTCGCGCCGGGCGAAGCCCCACGCCGTGTACAGCTCGACCAGGTGCGCCGCGGGTTCCGCGGTGTCCACGCCGAGGTGGGAGGCGCCCGCGTCGCCGGCCCACCGGCGGCCCACCGCCCACAGCCGGGAGGCGAGCCCCTGGCCGCGGTCCGCGGGATCGACCGCCATCTGGTTGAGCCAGGCCCGGCCCGGAGCCGCCGCGGTGCGGCTCAGCCGGCGCAGCGTCTCGTGCGGCGGCAGCGTCATCGTCAGGCTCGCCGCGATCCGGGAGCCGTCCACCAGCAGCCACGAGGCGCCCGTCCCGGCCCGCTTCAGCGTGGTCCGCTCCGTCTGGTCCACCGCGGTGAAGTTCAGCCCGCGCCCGCCCAGTTCCGCGTAGGCGCGGTGCAGCATCGCGGTCAGGGCGGGGGCATCGGCGGGTTCGAACGGGCGCAGCCGGTACATGCGCCCCACCGTAGGGGCGGTGGTTCCGGCCGGGACCGGCAGGGGTGCGAGCCGGGGCGCGATGGGGTGCGATGGGGCGTTCGTCCGGGTTGGCCCGTTAGGGTCGTGGGCAGGCGGCCTCGCAAGGGAGCCGCGCAGGATGGATCGGACACAGGGCCACGCGCAAGGCGGGCCCGGGCGGTGAGAGGGAAGCGCGTGGGGCTCGTGAGGTGCGGAAACGGCAGGGCGCGGTGGCTGCGCCGGGGCCGCAACCTGCTGCTCGCGGCCGTACTGATCGCGGTCGCCAGCGCCGCCGGGATCTGGCTGGCGGTGCGGCTCACCCCCATGCAGTCGGTCTCCGCGGCCGGCCAGAACGTGCAGGTCGGCGCCGCCCAGCCGGGCCTGAGCCGGTCCGGCCCCGGCGAGCTGGACCTGTTCGGCGAGGCGATCCCGACCCAGCCGCGCTTCGACGGGCCGATCCGCCCCAAGCTCAAGCTCGCCCACATCACCCTCGACTCGCAGGTGAACCAGGCGTTCCACGCCGACGGCGACAACGCGCTGGTGCCGATGCTCAGCCGGCAGCTCGCGGCGGGCTGGAAGCGCTACTGCATCTGGGAGACCCTCGTCGCGGCCGGCTGCGCGGGCGTGATCACCATCGCCATCGCGGGCGCCGGCCGCACCTCGCACCGCACCATGCTGACGATGCTCGCCGCGACCCTGGTGACGGTGAGCGCGGCGAACGCCGCCGGGGTGTACCTGCTCGCCTCCGGGACCCCCCGCGCGCTGCGCCAGGTGCACACGCTCGACGACCTGGTCGGCCGGACCCGTGCGGAGCCGGTGCCCGCCGCCAAGGGCCCCGCGCTGCCGGGCATCCACGCGGTGGTGATCGGCGACTCGACCGCCGCGGGCATCGGCAACCCGCTGGTGGAGCACCCCACCGCGCTGGACCGCACCTGCGGCCGAAGCTCCGACGCCTACGCGGCCGACCTCGCCGCCGCCAACGGCTGGAAGGTGCTCAACCTCGCCTGCCAGGGCGCCACCGTGTCCGACGGCATCCTCGGGGTGCAAGTGCGCGGCGGCAAGGTGGTGCCGCCGCAGCTCGCGGTCGCCCAGCGGGCGACCGGCGCGTCGACCGTGATCGTCAGCATCGGCGCCAACGACATGAACTGGGGGCTGCTGACCGGGCTCTGCGCGGCGGCGCCGGTCTGCGACGACGACGCGTCCACCGCGTACTTCAAGGAGGAGCTGGCCGGCTTCACCCAGGACTACCTGGACCTGCTCGAACAACTCGCCGCGCTGCCGCACCATCCGGCGGTGCTGGTCAACGAGTACTACGACCCGTTCGGGCCGGACACCGGCTGCCTGAAGAAGGACGGCATCACCCGGGAGAAGGCCGACGTCCTCGGCTCCCGGCTGTCTGACCTCAACGCGGTGCTGGAGAGCGGCGCCGCCACCTTCCACTTCGCCGTCGCCCGGCCGGGCTTCGAGGGGCACGAACTGTGCAGCAAGCAGCCGTTCGTGCAGGACGCCACCGGCAAGGCGCCGCTGCACCCGACCGCGGCCGGGGAACTCGCCATCGCGCTCGCCGACCAGCAGGCGCTCGGTGCGATCGAGGCCGACCGCGCCGCCCACCCCGACCGCACGGCCCAGCCCGGCCCGACACCGACCGGCGGCGGTACGCCGGGCACCACCGCTTCGCCGGGGGCCGGACCCGCCGCGACGGCTGCCGGCGGCGTGGCCGGTGCGGGCGCCCCCGCGAACACGCCCGCGAACACGCCCACGACCGCCCCCGCCCGGGAGCCCTGACCTCCGCCTCCCGCCCCGGCCCCTGACGGTGCCGCAGCGAGGCCGCAGCGATGCCGCGGCGGCGCCGTGCCGGTGCCGTACCGCCGCCAGGGCGCCGCCGCACCCGCGCCGCAGTGGTGTCCTGCCGCGGGCTCCGGCATGTGGCCAAGATCACCCACATCACCCAATGTGACGGCGTCCGGGGTCGGTTGCGGGTCGGCGGCCAATGCCGCGCCGACCGTCTTCGCCCGCGCCCCCGGGAATCGCGCCGACCTCTCCCGACGCCCGCGCCCCGGCGCCGTGCGCACCCCTGCACCGCGGCGGGCGACTTGGCGACCCGCGCCTCGCCAGGTACGCTCCGTGACCGCGCCCATCGAGCAAAGATGTCCGGTCGGTATCGGTAGCCGGACGTTTTGGTGTCCGATGTAGTGTCGGGCGAGTCGCCCGGCTTGTCGCCGGATCGTTCGGGAAGAGAGATCGACCGCATGCTGCTGGCGTATTCGCCGAGCCTGCCGAGCCCGTCACCGCGCGGGCGAAGGCCGGGACCTGCACCGACCCGTCACCGCCGGGGCGGTGCCGAGGCACGTCGGCGGGCCGCGGCCGTACCGGGAGGCGCCCGATGACCGCCACCACCACCGGCTCGGCCGACACCGCGCAGACCCCGGACACCGAGGACCGGCCCGCCGGCCTGCGGCGGTTCCCGCTGCTGCCCGCCCGGATGCGCCCGCGCAACCGGCCCCGGCTGCTGCTGGAACTCGCCTTCACCGTCGCCCTGTACCTGGCCTACAGCCGCACCCGCCGCTACGTCCCGCGGGAGAAGAGCGAGGCACTGCACCGCGCCCGCGAGGTCCTGCACTTCGAGCGGCTGCTGCACGTCGACTTCGAGCTGAGCCTCAACCACGCCGTCGACAAGATCAACTGGCTGACGGTCGGCATGAACTACTACTACGCGACGCTGCACTTCGCGATCACCCCGGCGGTGCTGATCTGGCTCTACGCCCGCCGCCCGCAGTACTACCGGGCGGCCCGCACCGCGCTGTACACCGCGACCTGCCTGGCACTGGTCGGCTTCACGCTCTTCGCGCTCGCCCCGCCGCGCTTCCTGCGCTCCGAGGGGTTCATCGACACCATCGTCAGCCACCACACCCACGGCTCCTGGGACTCCGGGCACGTCTCCACGGTGTCCAACCAGTACGCCGCGATGCCGTCGGTGCACATCGTCTGGTCGGCGTGGTGCGGGCTGACGCTGTTCTTCCTGGCCCGCTGGACCTGGCTGCGGGTGCTCGGCGTGTGCTACCCGCTGGCCACCTTCGTGGTCATCATCTCCACCGCCAACCACTTCTTCGCCGACGCGGTGGCCGGCGCGGCCACCCTCGCCATCGGCTTCCTCCTCCAGCGGCTGCTCTTCGGCCGCCGGGCCTACCCGAAGCTGCGCCGGTCCGCCGGGGACGGCAAGGGCGGGGGAGGGGAGGGCGATCAGGCGTCCGACCCGTCGGCACGCGACGCCTCCGACGAGCCGTCGGCCACCGCGGCCGCGGTCGAGGGCGCCCCCAGGTGGGGGAAGCGGAACTCGGTCCGGCTGACGTAGACCTCGCCCGGCCGCAGTACCGTCGCCGGGTACTCCGGCCGGTTCGGCGAGTCCGGGAAGTGCTGGGTCTCCAGGCACACCGCGCCGTGCCGCGGGTACGGCCGGCCGGCCGGGCCGGTCAGCGAGCCGTCCAGCGCGTTGCCGGTGTAGACCTGGATGCCCGGCTCGGTGGTCCACACCTCCATGCACCGCCCGCTGCCCGGGTCGTCGAGCCGGGCGGCCCGGCGCGGCGCCCCGCCCGGCTCCGGCGCGGCCAGCGTCCAGCAGTGGTCGTAGCCGCCGGCGTCGGCGAGTTGCCGGTCCCGGTCGCCGATCCGCTCGCCGATCGTCCGGGCCCGGCCGAAGTCGAAGGCGCTGCCCGCGGTGGGCGCGACCGGGCCGAGCGGCACCGCCTCGGCCGTGACCGGCAGGTAGCCGTCGGAGTCCAGCCGCAGGGTGTGGCCGAGGATGTCGCCGCGTCCGGCGCCCGCCAGGTTGAAGTAGGCGTGGTTGGTGAGGTTCACGTGGGTGGCCCGGTCGGCGCGGGCGCGGTAGTCGACGCTCAGCGTGCCCGCGGCGGTGAGCCGGTAGACCACCTCGACGTCGAGCGCGCCGGGGAAGCCCATGTCGCCGTCCGGGCTGTGCAGGGTCAGCCGCAGCGCGGCGGTGTCCGGGCCGTTGTCCGCGGCGGGCGCGGCCTGCCAGCCCCGGCGGTGGAAGCCGTCCGGGCCGCCGTGCAGGGCGTGCCCGCGGTCGTTGGGCGGGATCAGGTGGGCCTGGCCGTCGAGGGTGAACCGGCCGTACGCGATCCGGTTGGCGTACCGGCCGACGACCGCCCCGAGGTAGGGCTGGTCGGCGAGGTAGTCGGCGAGCGCGGGCAGGCCGAGCACGACGTCCTCGGTGCGCCCGGCCGGGTCCGGCACGTACAGGCCGCGCAAGGTGGCGCCGTGGTCGAGGACTTCGGCGCGCACCCCGGTGCCCGAGTCCAGCGTCCAGCACGCGACGGCGGCGCCGCCCGGTGCGGTGCCGAACGGCGAGCGGCGCAGGGAGGCGGCGGGCGCGGGGGACTGAGAGGGCATGGTCATCCTGGGACGAGGGCCGGTGGGAGGGCGTGCCGCGACGGTCGCCGCCCGGCCACGGGGAGGGACACGGGCGCGGGCGCGGCGGCGGTCGGTCGGCGGGTGAGGGGCGCGGCGACGGGGCCGGGGCGGGCCTCGGCGATCCGCACGCGCGGCCCCGGCGTCAGCTTCTTCGCACCGCCGTGGACTCCCTGACCAGCAGCCGGTAGCCGGGCAGGATACGGCGCGGCTGGGGCGGTTCGGCGCCGCCGGCGACCGCGATCCGCTCCACCAGGCAGTCCACCGCGAGTTGGGCCAGCGCGGCCTTGTCCGGGGCGACGGTGGTCAGCGAGACCATGCCGTAGCGGCTCTCCTCGATGTCGTCGAAGCCCACCACGGCGATGTCCTCCGGCACCCGCAGGCCCCGCTCGACCAGGGTGCGCATCGCGCCCAGGGCGATCAGGTCGTTGTAGGCGAACACCGCGTCGGGCCGGTCCTCGCGGTCCAGCAGCGCGGCCATCGCGGCGGCGCCGTCGGCGCGGTCGTAGCCCTCGGTGGCGGCGACCATCGACTCGTCGGGGACCAGCCCGGCGGCGGTGATCGCCTCCCGCCAGCCGCGCAGCCGCAGGTGGGCCGGCTGGCGCGCGCTCTCCCGGCGGGCGCCGAGGAAGGCGATCCGGCGCCGCCCGATGTCCAGCAGATGCCGTACCGCGGTCCGCGCCGCACCCACGTTGTCGATCATGATGTGGTCGTACGGGGCGTCGTACTCGCGCTCGCCGAGCAGCACCATCGGCGGGCCCTCGGGGCGGGTCAGCAGGTCCTCGCTCTCCAGCCGGATCGGGCTGAGGATCAGCCCGTCGATGACGTGCGAGCGGAACCCCTGCGAGACCAGCACCTCCTTCTCGCGCAGCCCCGCGGTGTGGTCGAGCAGCACCGTCAGCTCGTGCCGGGCTGCCGCGTCGATCACCGCGCCGGCCACCTCCGCGAAGTAGGGGTTGCCGAGCTCGGGCACGGCCAGCGTGATGATGCCGGTACGGCCCTTGCGCAGGTGGCGTGCCGTCAGGTTGGGCCGGTAGCCGAGTTCGTCGATCGCCTGCTGGACCCGCCGGCGCGTGCTCGGCGTGACGTGGGGGTAGTCGTTCACCACGTTGGAGACGGTCTTCACGGACACGCCGGCGCGCAGCGCGACATCCTTGAGGCTGACGCCCACGGAAATCCTCTCTCGGTCGGACCGGTTGCGTCGCGGTCCGGCTCAGGTCTGCGGCCCCCCGGCCCGCGGTGGTGCTGTTGCCCTGGTACGGCGGTCACTCCAGCTGCTGGGTACGGCTCAGCAGCGTCTGTAGCAGTACCACGACGGCCAGGACGCCGCCGTTGACGGTGTCGGTGAACGCCGATCCGTACTGCGAGAAATAGTGGTCGATCAGATTGTGGATCACCGCGAGCAGCAGCACACCGCTGACCGTGCCGCCGATCGAACCGGCACCGCCGGTGAGCAGGGTGCCGCCGATCACCACCGCGGCGATCGCGGTCAGTTCGTAGCCGACGCCGATGGTGGTCACGCCCGAGCCGAGCCGGGCGCCGCCGAGCGCGCCCGCGCCCGCCGCCAGGGTGCCGGACAGCAGGTACACCAGCACCTTCGCCCGGGCCACCGGCAGGCCCATCAGCCGCGCCGCGTGCTCGTTGCCGCCCAGCGCGGTCAGCGTGGCGCCGAACCGGGTCCGGGTCAGCAGCAGCGCGCCGAGCGCGAAGAGCGCCGCGACGATCAGCACGGGGGTCCAGGTGCCGGCGCCCAGGTTCCGGAACCAGGAGTGGGCCGGCACCAGGTAGGTGGTGGCGCCCTCGCTGGTGACGGCCTGCAACAGCCCGCGCAGGCCCAGCAGTCCGACCAGCGTCACGATGAACGGCGCCATCCGCGCGTACGCGATCAGCAGGCCCTGCACGGTGCCCCAGGCCGCGCCGACCGCCAGCGGCAGCACGATCGCCAGCCAGGTGCCGTGCCGCGAGCCGTACGCGCCGAGCACGCCGCCGAGCGCGAACATCGAGCCGACCGACAGGTCGATGCCGCCGGTGATGATGACGAAGGTCATCCCGAGCGCCAGCAGCCACACGAAGGCGTTGCTGCCGAGGATGCTGCTGATGTTGTTCCAGGTCGGGAAGGTCGAGGAGGTCGCCGAGGCGATGGCGACGACGAGGACCAGGACGGCCAGCGCGCCGTGCCGCTGCACCTGGGAGGCGATCCGCTCGCGGACCGGGACCCGCGCGGCCTGCCCGTCGGACGCGGCGCCCGGCGGCATCGGGGCCGGCTGGAGGGCGGTGGAAGTCATCGGGTCCCTCGCTCCTGGGAGGCGTACACCGCGAAGCAGATGATGGCGGCCTCGACGATCTGAGTGTAGGAGGTGTGCACGTTGTGCTGGGTCAGTACGGCGGTGATGAGCTGCATGAACAGCGCACCGGCGACGGTGCCCAGCACCCGCACCCGGCCGCCGGACAGCGGGGTGCCGCCGACCACGACCGCGGTGATGGCGTCCAGTTCCATGTTCAGGCCCTGGTTGGCCGGGTCGGCCTCCGCGCCGTGGCCGACGATCAGCACGCCGGCGAGCGCGGCGAGCACGCCCGACAGCACGTAGACGGTGATCAGCACCCGGCGGACCGGCAGGCCGGACAGCCGGCTCGCCTGCCGGTTGTCGCCGATCGCGACGAGTTGCCGGCCGAAGGTGGTGCGGCGCACCAGCAGCCCGGTCAGCAGCGCGCAGACGCCGGCGATCCAGGCCATCTCGGGGACGCCGCCGAGGGTGTGCGAGCCGAGGCCGAGCAGGCCGGACTGGGTGATCGGCTTGGCCGAGTTGCCGTTGACGATCTCGGCGAGGCCGCGCACGCCGATCATCAGCGACAGCGTCGCCACGATCGGCTGGACCCGGGCGAAGGCGACCATCGCGCCGCCGACCGCGCCGGTGGCCGCGCCCAGCACCAGCGCCACCGCGAGCGCGGCGAACAGGCCGTACCCGGCGTAGAGCGGCACCACCGACGCGGCGAGCGCGATCGTGGCGCCCACCGACAGGTCGATGCCCTCGGTGCCGATCACCAGGGACATGCCCAGCGCGACCAGCAGGGTCGGGGCGACCTGGTAGAGCTGGACGCGGATGTTGCCCGTCGACAGGAACGACCCGTCCAGGCCGACCGCGACCACGAACAGGACGACCAGCGCGGCGTACACGCCGTACTCCTGGAGCAGGCGCAGCAGCCGGCCGCGGTCCAGGGCCGCGCCCGGCCAGGTGAGGGAGGTCATGGCTGCTTCTCCTTGGCGGGGCGCGCTCGGGGGTGTCCGGGCGCGGCGGGTTCGTCGGGATCAGCGGGGTCTGAGGGTGCGGCGGGGTCTGAGGGCGCGGCGGAGGCGTCGGGTCGGGCGGAGGCGTCGGGTTCGGCCGAAGCGGCGGGCTCGGCGGGCTCGGCCTGCTCCACCGGCTCGGCGGGTGCCGCCGGTTCGGGCGCGGCCGGTGCGGCCGGTGCCGCTGGCTCCGGCGAGTCCGGTGCCGTGGCGAGCGCGTCCAGCAGGCCGGCCTCGCTGACATCGTCGCCGTCGAGGTGGCCGACGACGTGGCCGTCCTTGAGGATGACCACCCGGTCGGAGCCCTCGATCAGCTCTTCGAGGTCGGAGGAGATCAGCAGCACCCCCAGTCCGTCGCGGGCGAGTTCGTCGACCAGGCCCTGCACCTCCGCCTTGGCGCCGACGTCGATGCCGCGGGTCGGCTCGTCCAGCAGCAGCACCTTGGGGTTCAGACACAGCCAGCGGGCCAGCAGCACCTTCTGCTGGTTGCCGCCGGACAGGTCGCCGACCTTCTGGTCGGGGCCCGACGCCTTGATCCGCAGCCGCTTCATGAAGAACGTGACGATCTCGTCCTGCTTGGCCTGCGAGACCAGCCCGGCCCGCGACAGCCGGGGCAGCGCGGCCAGCGAGATGTTCTCCCGGACCGACAGGTTCGGGATCACCCCCTCCGCCTTGCGGTCCTCCGGCAGCATCACCACGCCCGCGCGGATCGCGGCGGCCGGGCTGCGGCGGTGCATCGCCCTGCCCTCCACCTCGACCGAGCCCTGCTCGGTGGCGAGTGCCCCGATGATCGCCTTTGCGGTCTCGCTGCGTCCGGCCCCCAACAGGCCGCCCAGCCCGACGACTTCGCCCGGGTGCACGTCGAGCGAGACGCCGTGCAGGCGGTGACGGACCGTCAGGTCGGTCGCACGGAGGGCGGGTTGGCCGTCATGGCGCTCGTGCCCTTCGGAGTCGAAGGCGGTGCTGCCCTTCTCCCGGACCGCGGACATCTCCCGGCCGAGCATCAGCGACACCAGCTTGAGGCGTTCGAGGCCGGCGATCCGCCCGGTGTGCACCACCCTGCCGTCACGCATGACGGTGACCCGGTCGCACACGGCGTACAGCTCGTCGAGCCGGTGGCTGACGTACACCACCGCGATGCCCTGCTCCTTCAGGCCGCGGATCACCGAGAAGAGGGTCTCGACCTCCTTCGGCTCCAGTGACGAGGTCGGCTCGTCCATGATCACCACGCGGGCGTCGACCTGCACCGCCCGGGCCAGCGCGACCATCTGCTGGGCGCCCAGGCCCAGGGTGCGCAGCGGCCGGGTGACGTCCACCCGGACGCCGAACCGGCCGAGGACGTCGGCTGCTTCGCGGTTCATCCGGCGGTTGTCGACCAGGCCGAAGCGGCGCGGCTCGCGGCCGAGGAACAGGTTGCGGGCCACCGACATCAGCGGGACCAGGTTGACCTCCTGGTAGATCGTGGAGATCCCGGCCGCCTGGGCCTCCAGCGGGTTGCGGAAGTCCCGTGCCTCGCCGCCGAGTCGTACGGTGCCGGCGTCGGGGCGGTGCACGCCGGTCATCACCTTGATCAGGGTGGACTTGCCCGCGCCGTTCTCGCCGATGAGGGCGTGCACTTCGGCGGGCCGCAGCGTGAAGTCCACCTCGCGCAGGGCGTGGACGCCCGCGAAGCTCTTGTCGACCCCCGCCACCTCCAGGATGGCGTCGCTGCGGGGGTCCGGGTCCGGCTGGACCAACGTCTTCCTCCTCTCGCGGAGTCGTGCGCGGTGCTGCGGGGGGAGCGGTGCACGGCGGGGCCGGGTCGCGGGGAGGCTGGACCCGGCCCCGCCGTGCGCCGCGCGGGCGTCAGTACACCAGGCCCTGGGAGAGCGCCTGCTTGGCGTTGGCCGAGGTGAAGTGCCCGTCCTTGATGATGACGTCGGCGGGCACCCCCGTGGTCCCGTAGAAGTTCTCCAGCGACTGGATCGCCAGCGGGCCGAACCGCGGGTTGGTCTCGATGTCGGCCACCAGCGCGCCGGACGCCACGTCCTGGACCGCCTGCTGGGTGCCGTCGATGGAGACGACCTTGATGTCCTTGCCCGGCGTCTTGCCGGCCGACTTGATCGCCTGGAGCGCGCCGAGCGCCATCTCGTCGTTCTCGGCGTAGACCGCGTTGATGTCCGAGTGGGCCTGGAGCAGCTGCTCCATCACCTTCTGGCCGTCGGTCTGGGTGAAGTTGGCGGTCTGCGAGGCGACCACCTTGATGTTCGGGTACTTCTTCTTGATCTCGTCGTTGAAGCCCTTGGTGCGGTCGGTCGAGACGTTGTTGCCCGGGGTGCCGGTGAGGACCGCGACGTGGGCGGTGCCGTTGGTCGCGGTGCCGAGGTCGTCGGCGGCGATCCGGGCCTGTCCGGAGAAGTCCGAGCCGATGAAGGCGATGAAGTCGCCGCAGGCGGTGCCGGTGACGGTCCGGTCGATGGTGAGCACCGGGATCTTCTTCGACTTGGCCTGCGCCAGCGCGGGGCCGAGCCCGTCGGAGTTCTCCGGCGCCACGATCAGCACCTTCGCGCCCTGCGCGATCATGTCCTCGATCTGCGAGTTCTGCGCGTTGACGTCCGCGTTGGCGTTGCGCTCGATCAGCTTGACGCCCTTGGCCTTCGCCTCGTTCTCGATGCTCTTGGTCTCGGTCGCGCGGAACGGGTTGCTGGTCGACTCCGACTGGGAGAAGCCGACGATGGTCTTCCCGTCGGTGATGTCCAGCTTCGGGACCCCGCCGCCGTAGGTCTGGTAGGTGCAGGCCGGGCCGCTCGCACTGGCCGTGGGGGTGTCGGTCTGCTGGGCGGCGGCGGAGTTGTCCGCGGACGCGGACTTGTCGGAACCGGCGGAGTCGTTGCCGGAGTTGGTGCAGGCGCTCGCGGCCAGGCACAGGCCGGCGGTGAGTACCGCGGCGGCGGTCCTGGCCCGGAGGGAGACGTTCATGCGCCGATCACATCCTCGTCGATGCGGGAAGAAATGGGGGGTGCAAAGCGCAGCGGTGCTGCACGGACGGGGCGAGCACGGGACGCCGGACAGCGCGTCCTTTACAACGATGTAGAGGACCTTGGGGGATTGACGACCACGTGTCAAGAGTCCCGTACGACTCAGTCAGGACCCGGGTTTCTTTGCCGCGTGGACTGGACACGATCCCGCTGTCGTGCTGTCATTTCCCTGCCCGGCTTTACATCGTTGTACGCCCCGGTGCGCCGCCGATGTGTGATCCACTGACGGGCGCCGGCGGTGGTGCCTCCGCCGCCGGCGCTCCCCCCTCCCGTCCCGCCCGCTCCTCCCCGCACTGCTCGCGCGGTCGCCGTGCCGCTTCGCGCGCCTCCTACAGGAAGCGCCACAGGTGGTCGTCGGTCCGGCTGTCCTCGAACTGCACCACCTGCGCGCTGTCGGTGGTGGACATGCCGTCCACGCCCAGCACCAGCCCGCTGTTGCCGTTGCGGACCCGGAACCAGCCGTCGCCGTTGTCGATCAGATGCCAGTAGTGGTCCGCGGTTCCGTTGTCGTGGTACTGCTGCACCTGGACGCTGTCGGCCTGCGAGGCGCCCGCGACGGCCAGCAGCAGCCCGCTGTTGCGGTTCTTCACCGTGAAGCGGTTGTCGCCCACCTCGGTGAACTGCCAGTCGTGGTCGGCGGTTCCGTTGTCGGTGAACTGCACCACGTTCGCGCTGTCCGCGGTGGACATGCCGTCCACGCCGAGCACCTTGCCGCTGTTCTTGTTCTGCACCCGGTACCAGGTGCCGCCGTCCACAATCGCCTGACGCGCCGTCACATCCCATTGCAGGATGCCCGCGGACACCCCCGGCGCGAGCTGCGCCACCACCCGCACCGCCGCCGTCGTCACCGGCGTGAACGCCACGGAGTTGAAGCCGTCGAGCGCCGTGCCGTACGCGCCCGCGCCGGCCACCTGCTGCCAGGACCCGTCGCCCGCCTGGTACTCCACGTGCCAGGACGCCGGCACCCGGCACTGGCCGTGCCCGGTGTCGTCGTACCAGTAGACCGACGCGCCCGAGACCGTCACCGGCGCGGAGTAGCCGTACTGCACCCACTCGCTGCTGCCGGTGTGGTCCCACCAGGTGAACCGCGGATGCGACTGGTCGTAGGAACTGCTCGGCGTGTAGGCGCTGTTGAGGGCGTTCACGGTGTCGCCGGAAAAGCACCAGGAAGCGGTGGGGGTGGCCGGCAGCTGCCAGGGGCGGCCGCCGGCGCCGACCGTCGGGAAGGAGGTGATGCGCAGCGCGGCAGCGCCCATCGGGATCAGCGTCACCGTGGTGGCCGGCTCCGAGGTGTCCACCGGGCTCGGCTGGAGCGTGGTCACCACGTCCTGGGTGTCCGCCTGCCAGTTGGGGATCGCCTTGGCCTGCGCGGTCATCGCCACCGGCGTGCCGTCCGGCGTGAACGGGTTGCCGCTCGCCCCGGTGCTGGTGGCCGTGAACGTGCCCGGCACCAGGCCGTAGTTCCACGCGGAGGTCGGGAAGACCTGGTACTCCGCCCAGTGCGAGGACGGGTCGTTGTGGCGCAGGAAGTTCTGGCCGATCCTCAGCGCGTACGTCAGCGGGCCGCGGTGCACCGACAGCGAGTCGTGGTTCTGCGTCCAGGTGGTGGTGGCGACCGCCATCGGGAAGGTGACGGTGACCGTGTCGCCGCCGGTCCAGGTGCGGTTCACCGCCACGTACCCGGCGCCGCCGGACGCGCTCACCGAGGCGCCGTTGACCTTCACCGACGGGGCCTCGCACCAGGCCGGGACCCGCAGGTAGAGCGGGAAGGCGGCGCTGCCGGACATCGCCAGTGCCAGCGAGACGCTGTCGGTGAACGGGTAGTTCGTCGTCTCGGTGACCGTCACCGCGGTGCCGCCCGCGCCCACCTTCGCGGTCACCTTCGTCGGCGCGTAGAGCACCGCGGCCAGGCCGTTGTCCGCCGTCGCCAGCCAGGCGTTCTCGGTGAAGTACGCCCAGCCCTGGCCGTAGTTGTGCGGGCAGCAGCGGTACTTGTCCACGCCGAGCAGGTACGCCTGCATCGAGAAGGTGTTGTCGAACTGGTGCAGGGTCTTGTCGTAGTCGTCCAACTGCACCTGGTTGGCGGCGGTGGCGTAGTGCAGCGCGGTGTGCCCCGGTTCCATCGCGGCCGGCAGCGAGTTGAACGCCAGCGTCTCGGTGCCGTCGGCCCAGCTGGGGTCGCCGGTCATCCGCGCCATCGACTCGAAGCTCTGCATGTACTCGACGATCCCGCAGGTCTCGAAGCCCTGCCGCGGATCGCCGTACCCGGGACGGGCGTTCTCGTCCCCGGCGAACCCGCCGCCGCTGAACTGCCCGTAGGTGCCCTGGATCGTCGCGTAGTCCTGGTACGACGCCTGCGTCAGCGACGCGTCCCCGCGCAGCGCGGCGAAGGCCGGCTCGGTGAAGCCCTGTGCCAGGTTCACGTTGTGCAGCGACGGCAGGTTGTTCACGTAGTTCGCGCTGTACCGGTGGATCTTGTCGGCCAGGTCGAGCAGCATGCCGTCCCCTGTCCTGGCGAACAGCCAGTGCAGCGAGTGCAGCGTTGTCGCCCAACGCACCGAGCCCCAGCTCTGGTTGAACGCCGAGGCGCCGAAGGTGTTCTGGTAGCCGAAGAACTTCGTCAGGAACGGCACGATGCGGCTGTCGCCGGTGTACTCCTGATACGTGCACAGCGCCTGGAGCATCGGCATGAACGGCCAGAAGTCCGGGCCGCCGCCGAGCGAGGTGCGCAGCGACGTCGGGCCGAAGAAGCCGTCCGGCTGCCCGGTGGCCAGCACGCCGTTCACCCACGTGTCGGCCTTCGCGCGCAGGCCGGCGTCCCCGGTCACCCCGGCCAGACCTGTCAACCCCCGTACCCAGTAAGGCACTTCCTCCCAGCCGACCTGATCCGGGTGGAACCACCCGGTGCTGGAGGTGTCCAGGAAGTGCGACACCTCGTCGTAGCGGCCGGCTATCCCGTCAGCCTCCAGGGCGAGTTGCTGCGCCAGCCAGCCCGACGCGGTGACGCTGCCGGTGGGCAGCTTCAGGAACGGCGTGCGGGTCAGGCCGGCGGGATACGGGTGGTACAGGCCGCCGCCGGAGGTGTCACCGACCAGCACCACCCCCGGACCGCCGCCGGCGGCGGCCCAGGAGGAGGTGACCATGCGGCCGGCGAACGCCACGGTGCCGAGGGCGACCGCGCCGCCGCGAAGGAAGGTACGACGATCCATGGACGTGCTCCCTGCTGTCGAGGTGGGGGGTGAGGGCGGCCCGGATCAGATCAGGCGCCAGAGGTGGTCGGTGGTGCCGTTGTCCGTCCACTGGGTGACCTGGGCCGCGTCGGCGGTGGAGGCACCGTCCACGGCGAGCAGCTTTCCCGACCGCACGTTCACGATCTTCGACCAGCCGTCGCCGTTGTCGACGATCCGCCAGACGTGGTCGGGCGTGCCGTTGTCCTGGTACTGCTGCACGTGCGCGCCGTCGTCCAGGCTCTGGTCATGGACGGCCAGCACCTTCCCGCTGTTGCGGTTGGCGATCCGCACCGTGCCGTCGCCGTTGTCCAGCAACGTCCAGACGTGGTCGGCGGTGCCGTTGTCGGCGTACTGCGTGACCTCCGCGGAGTCCGCCAGCGACATGCCGGAAACGGCCAGCACCTTCCCGGAGTTCTGGTTCTGGATACGGCACCAGACCACCGTCGACGCGGCCGGCGGCAGCACCAGCGCGAACATCCCGCCGACCACCGGCCGGCACTGGAAGCCGCGCTGCGCCGCGCTCGCCACGGTGTACCAGTCGCTGAACGGCACCCGCTGCGGCGTGGTGTCGGCGAACCCGTACACCCCCTCGACCAGCGCGTCACGGGTACCGCCGTGGTCGGCCAGCCACGCGGCCGTCCACAACTCCCAGTCGCCCTTGGTGTAGTCGTTGCGCGGATCGAGGACCACGCCGTACCCGCCGGCCTGCGAGGCGTACCACGCCGCCTCCCGCGCGGCGGTGCCGGTCGGCACCAGGTCCAGGCCGAGCAGCCGGTCGGGGAAGCCGTTGTACTTCAGGCTCCAGGTGCCGTCCTGGTCGTAGGCGAGCTTGAGGTGCGCGCCGGAGGAGTCCGCGGCCAGCGTCGTCCACTGGCTGACGTAACCGCGCGCGACGGTCGCGTAGTGCGCGGCGTCGGAGCCGTTGCCCGCGGCAGCCGCCACCACGCCCATCGCGCCGATCCCGATGATGCCCTTCAACGCGAGGTTGGCGCTGTGCGCGATGAAGCCGGTGAAGTCGTCGGTCTGGTTCTGGAACCCCGGGTCGAGCGCGTTCGCCGTCAGGTACTCCGCCCACTGCCGCAGGATCGGGTAGTGAGCCGTGGCGAACGACGACGCGTCCGCGGCCGGCAGCCGCTGGATCAGCGCGGCCGCCATGATCAGCGTGTTCGCCGACTCCTCGACCGGCATGTCCTCCTCGTCACCGTCGTTGTGCCCGGTGGCGTTGGGGTAGGAGGAGCCCAGGTCGTGCTCGGCGAACTCCTTGGGCCAGCCGCCGTGTTCGGGGTAGTCCAGCAGCGGCTCCAGCAGCAGCCGCAGGTAGTCGGGGGACAGGTACAGGTAGGCCGGGAACGCCGGGTAGACCAGGTCGATCGTCGACATGTTCCCGTCGGAGGAGATCTCCTTCAGGAACGCCCACGGGCTGCCGCCCCGGTCCACCAGCTCGGTGCCCGCCACCGCCTGCCGCAGCGCCAGCGCGCACACCGCCGCGTAGTGCTCGCCGGTGGTGCCGCCGCCCACCGCCGCGGCCGCGTCGTCGTGCACGCGCTGGTCGAGCGCGGTCGCCGCCGACAGCGCCGCGGCGTGGTCGGCGTCGAACCACTGCACCATGTCCGTCCACGACGACCAGTAGTGCGTCCACCACGGCTGCAACTGCGTGCCGAGGTAACTCACCGCCGGAGTACGGACATGTCCCAGCGTCGCGGTGAACTCCGGCGACGGCGTGCCGGGTTGGACCGTGCCGAAGTCGCGGTTCAGGCCGAGTACCGGCCAGCGGTCGCTGATCGCCCGCGGCTGCCCGCTGTCGACGGTCCCGGCCAGCTGCCCGCCGCCCGCCGACGCGGCCCGCACCACCGTGTCCTGCCCGATCTGCCAGGTCACCCCGGAGCCGGTGGGCGCGGCGAGCACCAACTGCCCCCAGGACGCCTGGTCGCCGTTCTCCTGGAGCACGCCCGGCGTCGCCGGCTGCGCGGTGAGCACGGTCATCGCGCCGGCCTGCTGCTGCGCCCACGTGATCGGCGTGGAGGTGTCGCCGTGCACCCACTCGCCCGACACGTCCAGGTGCACGTCCACCGCGTGCGGCTGCCCGTCGCCGCTCTCGGCCCGCACGGTGACGTACGACAGCGGCACCGACTGGCGCCGCAGGTCGCCGAGGTCGACGGGGGAGAGGAACGTGACGGTCAACGTCACGCCGCCGCCGCTGAGTCGGTACACGGAGCGGGTGGCGGTAAGTTCGAGCGAGACCTGCGTCATCGGCGTGAGGGCGGGGCCGTCGGGGAGGCTGGGCGCGCCGGCGAAGACGTAGGCGGCGCCGTCGATCCGGGCCAGGCCGCACAGCGCGGTGACGTGGCCGTTCCAGAAGGTGGACCAGGTGCCGGCGAGGTTGTCGGCGGCCAGCCAGGTCGAGAGGTAGGGCGAGCGGACCGCCAGCGGTACGGCGGGCGGCCGCAGCGGCGCGAACGTGGAGGCGGGCGCGGCGGCTGCCGCGTGGGCGCCGAGCGGGGCCGCGCCCGGTGCGGCGGCGTTGGCGGTGGCGGCCGCGGCGGTGCCTGCGGTCAGCCAGCCTCCGGTCGCGGCGGCCGCGGTCAACGCGCCTGCCCACGCGAGGAGTTCACGGCGTCCGGGGTGGGGGGACCGGGTGTCGTCGGAGGTCACGGTGATCCGTTTCTGCGGGAGGGGCGCGGAAGTGGGGGAACGGAGGTGGGGGCACGGAGGAGCACGGAGGTGGGGGGGCACGGGGACACGCGGAGGGGTGCGCACCGGCCGCTGAGGCCCGGCGTCGTGCTGTTCCAACGTTGCAAAGAAGGGCGCCAACCGGCATGACAGCACTTGAGGTTGGGCCTGTCCATACCCCGCGCAGAAGTCGCCCCGGACGTTCACGCCGTGAGCAGGCGTCACCTCAGCATCACCGCACGTCCGCGCGGGTGCGGTCGCGCGCCGCGGAGAGCGGCGGTCCGGCGGTTTACAACGTGCGCAAAAACGGGCCTGCGCGGCGGGTGGGAGCCGCCGCCCGGCGCCGGCGGTCGTGCGCCATGCGGCCGTGCCGCGCGACGGTGCCGGGCGGCTCCCCGGCGCGACTGCCCGCCGCCCGGTGCCGCCCCCGCCGCGGCGGCCCCGGCTGTGACCTGCGCGGCGACCCCCGCTGTGACTCCTGCCGGGGCGGTCCGGGAATTCGCACGGTTCCGTTGACAAGCGTCGGGCTCACCCCTTTTGCTTGCCCTTGTCGCCGGGTTCCCGGGGGTCCGGGGTCCCGCGGGGCGAACAATGAGGACTATCCATTTCCGGTGCGGACGGCGTATAGTTTGACAACGTTGTCACGCGGGTGGCGGCGGCAGCGTGGTGTGGGGCTGGACGCTGCTCTCATGACCCGTGGGCGGGGCCGATGTCAGGCGGCTCCGCCCACGATTTTCCGGGGCTTACGGGCTTGCGGGCTTGCGGGCTTCGGGGCTTCGTGGCTCCGGCGCTTCGGGGCCGCGTGGGCTCCGGGGTAGCCGCGGGTGTTCCGGTGTTCGGTCTTCCGGTGGGGGCCTGGCGTCACCGCGCCCGCTCGGCGAGGAAGTCCTCCCAGCTCCGGGTGCCCTTGTCGGCGTCGAGGTCGAGGTTGGCGCCGGCGCGGTAGGCGCGGCCGGGGCCGCCGGGGACGCGCACGGGGAACATCGGGCGGCGCTTGCCGCGGGCCTGGAGATAGCCGCGGGTCAGATCCGCCATCGTGTACACGCGCGGGCCGGCCAGGCCCGCGACCAGGCCGGCCGGGTCGCCGCCGGCCAACTCCACCAGCCGCGCGGCCACATCGCGGGCGTCGACCGGCTGGAGCCGCAGGCCGCCCGGCGCGGGGACCAGCGGCAGCCTCGCCATCGCCCGCACGGCGGTCAGCGTCAGGTCGTGGAACTGCGCGGCGCGCAGCACCGTCCACGGCACCCCGGAGTCGGCCACCGCACGCTCGGCGCCGAGCTTGGCGCGGAAGTAGCCGATCGGGACCTTGTCCGCGCCGATCACCGAGATGCACACGAGGTGCCGTACCCCGGCGTGGGCGGCCGCTCGCGCGAGGTTCCGGGTCGCCGCGTCGTCGCCCTTGGCGCTGCCCGCCAGGTGCAGGACGACCTCGGCGCCGGCCACGGCCGGCTCGATCCCCTCGTCCTTGAGCAGGTCGCCGACGACGTACTCGACTCCGTCCGTGTCCGGCCGGGCCTGCCGGCTGAGGCTGCGCACCTTGTACCCGGCGGCGCACAGCAGCGGCGTCACGTGCCGGCCCAGCGTGCCCGTACCGCCGGTGAGCAGAATGGCTGAGGTCATGGCTTCTCCGAAGTCGTCCCGACCCGGGCGGCGCCCGGCTGACCTCCCGGTTCTCGGAGGTCTATGGTGTTGACACGCGGCGATCGAGGAACGTGACGGGGGACGGGCCGATGGAGGACGACGCCGCTTTCGCGGAGCGTTTCGAGGGGGAGCGGGGGCGGCTGCGCGGCATCGCCTACCGCATGCTGGGCTCGGCGAGCGAGGCCGAGGACGCCCTTCAGGAGGCGTGGTTGCGGGCGAGCCGGGCCGGCACGGACGGCGTCGCGAACCTGCCTGGCTGGCTGACCACGATCGTCACGCGGATCTGCCTGAACATGCTGCGTGCCCGCGAGTCGCGGCGCGAAGAACCCCTGGAGGCGCACCTGCCCGGGGCGGGAGCCGGTGGCGCGGACGCGGCCGCGCCCGGGCATCGGGAGGACGGGCCCGACCCCGAGGACGAGGCGGTGCTCGCCGAATCGGTCGGGCTGGCGATGCTCGTGGTGCTGGACACGCTGGCGCCCGCGGAGCGCGTCGCGTTCGTGCTGCACGACCTGTTCGCGATGCCGTTCGACGAGATCGGCCCGATGATCGAGCGGTCGCCGACCGCGGCCCGGCAACTCGCCAGCCGCGCCCGGCGCCGGGTACGGGGCGGCACGGCGGCCGAGTCGCCGTCCGAGGCCGAAGCGGCCGCGCGGGCCGGTCAACGGCGGGTGGTCGAGGCGTTCCTGGCCGCTGCCCGCGGCGGCGACCTCCAGGCGCTGGTCGAGCTGCTCGACCCGGACGTGGTGCTGCGCGCGGACCGCCAGGTGGTGCCGACGCCCGAGCCCGTCGTCCTGCGCGGGGCGCGGCACGTCTCCCAGGGGGCGTTCGCGGCGGCGGCCCGGGTGCCGTTCAGCGCGCCGGCGCTCGTCGACGGCTCGGTGGGGCTGGTGATGGCGCCGCTCGGCCGGCTCGTGCTGGCGCTCGCCTTCACGGTCGACGGCGGCCGGATCACCGCGATCGACGTCGTCGCGGACCCGGACCGCCTGCGCGACATGCGGTTCGGGGTCCTGGAGGGGTAGGCCGTGCCGGGAAATCCCTTGCCGGCGGCCGGTCGTACGGGGCACTCTCGTGCCCGCGGCGCTCTCGTGCCCGCGGCGCTCTGCGCGTGAGCCTCGCCTCCTGCCTTCGGCGGGCGGCGTGTGCCCTGCGCGGTCGTCCCGTGCGCACGGGACTCGCGCCCCGGATGACCGCTCGCTGAGCCGCCGGGGCGGACGGCGGTTCTCCGGAACGCGGCCGAGCCCCACGTTCCGGGCGGCGGAGGCGGAAGAGCGCGGAAGGATGAGGGGACCGCGATGGCGGGAATGTCGGTGACCGTGTGTCTGCCGGCCGAGGCCGAGGGCGATGTGGAGGCGGCTCTGGACGCCGCCCTGGCGCCGTTCGACCTGAACGCCGACAACCCGCCCGACCGCGGCATGTGGGACAGGCGGCCGACCCCGTGCGGCAGGAAGACGTGCTCACGCCGGACGGCTGGTGGATCGAGCCGAACGGGGCCGCGGTGCACGGCTCCTGCGATCCCCTGGACTGCGGCCACACCGCGCCGCCGGTCGGGCCGGACACCGAACGCTACCTCGCCGGGCTGCCGGGTGACACCGTGCTGGTGCGGCTGCGCGGGCACTGCTGACGTCGGGCGGTTGATCCGGGCCGGGAGCGTCGCCCGCTGGCCTCGCTCGCCGGCCTCGCCTGCTGGCCTCGCCTGCTGGCCTTGCCCGCCGGCCTCTTGCCCGCCCGCCCGCGAGCGTCGACATCGGCGGTCGGGGGCACCGGGCGAACCGGGTGAACCGGGTGAAGTGGGTACCGGCCTTGATCCTGGGGGCCGTTCGCGGCAGTAGCCTGCGACGATGGAACACGTCAGCGATGTGCCCGAGGATCGTGCCCAGCCCGCCGACCCGACCGTGGTGAACGACTACGACAGCTTCGCCGAGGCGTACGCCGCGGAGAACGAGGACAACCTCGTGAACGCGTACTACGAGCGGCCCGCGATCTTGGATCTCGCCGGAGAGGTGGCCGGCCGCCGGATACTGGACGCCGGCTGCGGCTCGGGGCCCCTGTCCGCCGCGCTGCGCGAGCGCGGCGCCCTCGTCACCGGCATCGACTCCAGTGCCGGGATGCTCGCGCTGGCCCGGCGCCGGCTGGGCGACGGCACGCCCCTGCACGTGGTCGATCTGGCCGGCCCGCTGCCGTTCGCCGACGGCGCGTTCGACGACGTGGTCGCGTCCCTGGTCCTGCACTACCTGGAGGACTGGGGGCCGACGCTGGCCGAGATACGGCGCGTGCTCGGGCCCGGCGGCCGGCTGATCGCGTCGGTGGACCACCCGTTCGTCGCCTACACGCATCGGGAGCCGCGGCCCGACTACTTCGCGAGCGGCGAGTACTCCTTCACCTGGGTGCTCGGCGGGCAGCCCGCCCCGATGAGGCTCTGGCGCAAGCCGCTGCACGCGATGACCGACGCCTTCACCGCTGCCGGCTTCCGGCTGTCCGTCATCAGCGAGCCGCAGCCCGACCCGGCCGGCCGCGACCTGTTCCCCGACGGCTTCCAGGGCCTTTCGACCACGCCCGGCTTCCTGTTCTTCGTCGTCGAGGTGCCGTGACGCGGAGGTGCTGTGACGTGTGGGTGCCGTGACGCGCAGGCGTCGCCCAGGCGATGCGACGTCCGAATCGTGCCAGCGTCCGCGCCTCCGCCCGAGCAGCATGATCCACGAACCGCCCGGAACAGCAAGAGGAGCAGGGGCAATCGTGGATCTGGAACTTGTGGACCGAGTCGCCGTCGTCACCGGCGCGTCGAAGGGCATCGGGCTCGCCGTCACGCGGTCGTTGCTGGCGGAGGGCGCGAAGGTGGCGGCGGTCTCCCGCCGGACGTCGCCGGAACTGGAGGAACTCGCGGGACCCGGCCTCCTCCACGTGCCGGCCGATCTGATGGACCCGCGGGCGCCGGGCCGGGTCGTGGACCGCGCGGTCGACCACTTCGGCGGGCTCGACGTCCTGGTGAACAACGCGGGCGGGCCGCCGCCCGGAATCGCCATGCCCCGCACGGGGTTCTTCGACGGTGACGACGCCGAGTGGCAGGCAATCTTCGAGTTCAACCTGTTCTCGGTCGTACGCATGATCCGCGCCGCGATTCCGCGGTTGGTCGAGCGCGGCGGCGGCTCGGTCGTCAACGTCTCCACCGGTTTGGCCCGTCAGCCCGCGAGCGTCAACATCGAGTACGGAGCCGCGAAGGCCGCGCTGTCCAACCTCACGAAGGTCCTGTCGGAGGAGTTCGGCCCCCGGGGAATCCGGTTCAACACGGTCTCCCCGGGTGCGGTGCTGACCGCGTGGTGGACGGAGAAGGGAGGAGCCGCGGACATCATCGCGGGCATGGCCGGCGCCGACCGTGACACCGTCATGCAGACCGTGGCCCCGCAGATGATGGGGCAGCTGACGGGACGCCTGATCGATCCGCGGGAGGTCGCCGACGCCGTACTGCTGCTGGCCTCGCCGCGGTCGGCCAGCACGATAGGCGCCGACTTCGCGGTGGACGCGGGGTTCCACAAGAGCGTCTGACGGAAGCGCCCGCCCCGCCGCCCCCGGTCCACCCCCTCTCGGCTCGGCCCCCTCCGGTCGCCGGTCGCCGGTCCGTGGATCGGGGGGCGGTTGCCGGGCGCGGAGCTGGGGGCGAGTCGAGGCGTGATCATTACGCCCCTACGACGTAGGCGGGTGCCGTACGAGACCCCGGACCTTCACGCATGCCGTGCGTGAGTGACGTCCCGCCAACCTCGGCCTGCGTGGGGCGATGTGGAAGCTTCATCCGTTATGACTGACATGTCAGAGTCGGCGGAAGTTGCAGAATCCGACCCCATCGGCCGCTAGAGTGCCAGGTCAGAAAGTATGCTCCCCGCACCCGCGGGGATGGTCCCCGGTAGGTGACGCGGTACATGAGGGGAACTCCGTGTTCCCTGCACCCGCGGGGATGGTCCCTGCCGGATGCGCCGTGCCCTGGTCCGGATGCGGATGCTCCCCGCACCCGCGGGGATGGTCCCGAGAGCGCGCTCGCCGACCGGCGGGAGGAAGCATGCTCCCCGCACCCGCGGGGATGATCCCTCGCCGCGCAGTGGACCGGCGACGAACCCCTGATGCTCCCCGCACCCGCGGGGATGGTCCCTCGGCGAAGATCAACGGCACCACGCTGGAGAGATGCTCCCCGCACCCGCGGGGATGGTCCCACGGCGGCATCCCCCTGGAGTACGCGGCCGCGATGCTCCCCGCACCCGCGGGGATGGTCCCGGCACGGGGCCTCCTCTCACGCGGTGTAGACGATGCTCCCCGCACCCGCGGGGATGGTCCCACCTTCGGTGAGATCAGGGTGGCATCGTCGATATGCTCCCCGCACGCGCGGGGATGGTCCCCGGTGCGGCTCCTCAAGCCGCTCGGCCACCGCGTGCTCCCGGCACGCGCGGGGAGATGGTCCCGACTGTCACCTCGTGAGTGGTACCAGTGGCCCTGTGCTCCCCGCACGCGCGGGGATGGTCCCAGCGTGATCCTGAGCGACGTGCGGGGCGGCCTGTGCTCCCCGCACGCGCGGGGATGGTCCCGTCCACACCATCAGCGCCTGGCCCGGGTTCCAGTGCTCCCCGCACGCGCGGGGATGGTCCCTTCGCCCAGCCGTACGCCGGCCCGGTCAACGTGTGCTCCCCGCACCCGCGGGGATGGTCCTCCTGGCACCACAGCTGCGGGGGTGTCAGGTCCCGTACGGCGGCGGGATCAGGGTGTGGGCCCAGCGCCCTACGGAACTCGCTGAGGTAGCTCACGCACCGGGCCGAGCGGAGCTGTTCCCCGAGGTCGAGAGCATTCAGGGCCACCCGGCATGATCCCTCCAGGTCGCCGGTCCGGAGGTGGGCGTCGGCGAGCACCATGGTGGCGACGAAGTCGGAACGCACGGGGTTGCCGCTCATCGCATTGCCTCGTGCTCGACGGCCTGCCGTGCCCGGTTCCTGCGAAGTGCCCACGGCTGGGTTCGAACCTGCGCGCACGGCTCCGGAGGCTGGGGGAGCCGTTGCTGTTTGCGTGGCACGGAGCTGGGCGGGAGCCGATTCTGGTGGCGAGCGGGGCGTGATCATTACGCCCGTACGACGTGGTCGACGGCTCTGAGCATCAACGCGCAGCCGAATTGACTCTCTCCGACTGGCGTGATTTCCCATCCGCCGAAGAAGTCGTCGTGGACGCGGACCGTGAGCAGGGCCGGGCCGGTCCATGGTCCCTTGCCTGAACCTGTATCTGTCTCCGGCTGTGCGAAGCCGAGGTGAAAGGTGACGACAGCGGCCGCGCGGTCGGAGGTGGCGTAGCTGACGGTCTTGGGACGGTCCGGCTCCGTGGAGCCAAAGGTGACAGACGGTGGGCCGAACTCGGTCACGACCTCTTGCAGTGAGCGGTTGTTCCTCGACCAGGACGTAGCGGTGTCGACGACGGCCGAGTGCTCGGCGGGCGTAAGCGTACGGTCCAGCCGGAGCCAACCCCGGCGGTGAGCATCCTCCCCGTACAGGGACGCGACGACATGGACATCCGCGTCGGGAAAGCCCTGCCTCAGCATCGTTGACGGAGCCAGGCGCGCGTTCGTGTCGGGAATCCACACGTGGGCCCCGCGGCTCGGTTCGACCGCCGCGAGTCGATCGAGGAGGCGCACCACCGTTGGAGGCCGCCGAAGTCCTCGGCCAGGCGTAGTGCCCGGTTCAGCCGCTCCAGCAGACTCTCACGGTCGTGGTCGGTATCCACCATTCCCTCAGTAGCGATCGAGGAACGAACTTGGATACCGGATGAGACGCTGGGAGGTATGCCATCAGTCTGACTGTGCTTGTCCAGAGCGACAACGATGCGTCAGCGCTTCTTCTTGGTGGTCTTCTTGCCGGCTGCGCGGCGCTTGTTCGCCTCGTGTGCCGACCACGCGCCTTGATGATCCTGGCAGCGTGATGAACCCTTCTTCGCTGGACGCTGGCAACTCGTCCCCTTCTGCGTAAGGGCGTGACATTTCGGCTGGCGCTCTCCCACGGTTGCTCCTCTCAGGCTGACGATGGGCACAGGTTCCGCTGCCACGATCGCAGCGGGGCAACCGCCTCGGGAGGCGCGCGAACGGTGGTGAAGGAAGCACGGCAAGCGCGCAGCGGGTGCCGTGTCCCGCTCGGCACGATTCGAGCCTGGGCGCACGGCTCTTGAGCGGGCAAGCTGTTGCCGTTTGTCGGCTGTTGAGCTGGGTGGAAGGACTGTGAGGCGGTTCAGGGCGGCGTAATCAACACGTTTCTACGACGCGAACCACCTGTCAGGTGCGGGAGGGGGGCCGTAGCGTCGGTTGTATGGCGAGCGGCGCCTCTGACGGTGGCAGGTCAGATGGCGGGGCTGCGGGCTTCACCGCGGAGGCAACCTCGTGGTGCTCGAAGAAGCGTGCGCGGTGGCGGGGCTGGACCCTGCGGGGGCGCGATTGGTCCGGCTCGGGTCCCACGCGGTCTACAACTGTGCCGACCTGCGCGTGATCGTACGTATCGCGGCCGACCCTGACGCCCTCGCCGAGATGCAGCGGGCCGTCCGTGTCGCGCGATGGCTGGCGGCAGAGGGCTTCCCCGCGAACAGGGTCGTGGCCGACGTGGCGCAGCCGCTTGTCGTGGGCGGGCGCGTGGTCACCTTCTGGGAGAGCGTCCAGGACGACGAGGAGTACGCGAGCGTCACGGAACTCGCCGACCTGCTCAAGCGGCTGTACTGGCTTGAGGAGCCGGAGTCACTGGAGTTGCCGTACTTCGATCCCTTCGCGAAGGTGCGTTCGTCGCTGCGGGGCCTGGGCGCCGGCGTGCAACCCGAGGACGTCAAGCACTACGGCTTTGACCTGATGAACTGGCCGGGCTACCCGGTCCTCGCCGACGTGCGCGAGCTGATGATGACCCTGTGGATGGGTGGAAAGGCTGCGGCTGAGTCGCGAGCCGCCGAGGAGTTCGTACGACGGGTGGAGGCCATCCGGACGAACGGCAGCCGGCGCGACTGGGCCGTGTTCTGAGGCCGCACAACTGACGAAGGTTGAATGTTCTCGATGACGACCCCGTGGCGTTCCTACCGATATGTGGGACCTGCTGAGTTGGTCCCTGCGGCAAGGTCGGCGGCCGGGCGGCGTATCGCTGACGCGGAGACCTTCGACGACTGGGCGTCGGCGCACACCGCGACCGAGCGCGTACAGCCATTCACTTTCGTCGTGGATGTTCACGGGGTGCTGTGCCTGGCGCCGCGACGCAGCGAGCACGTGGTCTGTGCGGGTGGTGGGGATGTTCTCAGCGCCGGGGAGGTGACCTTTGCTCGGGTAGGAAACCGCTGGGGAGCGGTGGAGGTCACCAACCAGTCGACTGGGTACTGCCCAGACGTCTCGTCCTGGCCGGCCGTCGCGGCGGCTCTCGATCAGGTGGGTCTCGACCGTCCGCCCGGGTTCACCCACGAGGTGGTTTTCCGACGCTGTGAGGCGTGCCGGCGGCTCAACATCGTCCGTGAAGGCGACTTCTTCTGTGTCTTCTGCGAGCACGTGCTACCGCAGGACTGGAATGTCGATGTGCGGAGACAGACGCCGCGAGCTTAGAGCGTCCCATCACTCGGTTTCTCCCTCGGCAGCCAGCCATAAACGGTGCTCGCCCGCCTGTTCCACCAGATCTCGGACGGCGCTGCTCTTGGAGTGCGGAGCCAGCGCGGTCCGGAACTCGGCGAGGTAGCTGACGCACCGGGCCGACCTCAGTTGCTCGCCCAGGTCCAGCGCGTCCAGCGTGACACGGCAGGCTTCCTCCAACTCGCCGGCCCGAAGGTACGCGCCAGCCAGCTCCATGGTGGCGAAGAAGTCGGATCGGACGTGGCTGCCGCTCATGGCGTGCGCGCGTGCTCGACAGCCTGCCGGGCGCTATTGACGTCGCGAAAGCAGTGGACGGCTTCGGCGGCGAGTTCGGCCTCGTCGAAGTAGGTGATCCACTCGCGTTCGTCGCCGTCGTTGCGGCGGTCGAGGTGCCGTGCGGCCTCGGCCAGGGCGAGTTCGCAGGCGTGCCGGTCGCCGGTTCGGCAAGTGCTCGCGCTTCCATGGCGTGGAACTGGGCCATGAGCGTCGGGGTCGCAACGCCGGAGATGCCCATGCGGACGGCACGAGCGAGGGTTGCGGCCTGGGTGAAGTGCCCCAGGAAAGTGGCCTGGTGGCTCATCGCGGACAGGATGATCCCGGCTAGGACTTGTCCGGCCGATCATGTGCGGAGCCGGAGTGGATCTATCCTGAGCCACTGGGGGGTGCTGTGGAGCAGGATGTTCAGCTCGTGCGGGATTTGGTGGCGGCCTCGCCTGGATTCGAGGGCCTGTTTGAGTCCCACGTCTTCAACCAGGACGGTGTCCTGTCCCACGTGTTCTTCTGGGATGTGGTTCAGGAGACTGTCGCGTCGTTCCTGGGAGGAGATGGGACGGACTGGCGAGTCACGTTGCGGTTCCTGGAAGAGCAACTTCGACGCGATGTTCCTGAGGTGAGCGCGGTGATTGTCACCTCGTTCCTCTTCAGCTTGCCGTGGCCGGACCAGCCCGGATACGGCCTTGTCGACCACCTTGGTCCCGCCATGAGTGCGCAGTTTGCTCTGATCCGACCGTCCGGCTAGGACTCGTCCGGCCGACGGGACTGCCGCGTGTCCAGGCCGTTGATACGGGCATGGGGCGGGGTGATCTGAGTGATGCCGAGTGGGAACGGCTGCGGCCGTTCCTGCCGGTCAGTAACAGGCGTTGTGGCCGGTGGCGTGATCACCGGCAGGTGATCGACGGGATTCTGCACCGGGGGCGGACTGGGGTGCAGTGGCGTGACCTGCCCGAACGGTTCGGGCCGTGGAAGACGGTTTACGAACGGCACCGGCTGTGGTCGGCCGACGGGACGTGGGAGCGTCTGCTCCAGCAGGTCCAGGCCGTGGCCGACGCCGCAGGCGAGATCGACTGGGACGTTTCGGTCGACTCAACCATCGTTCGTGCCCATCAGCATGCGGCGGGTGCCCGCACCGACCCGCCGCGGGCACCCGTTTCAAAGGGGGCCGAGGGGCCAGAACATCAGGACGAAACACCATGGCAGAGCCTGCACGGCCGCCTGGTGGAGGTGGTGCTGGAGGTGAGGGCCTGGGCCGGTCGCGGGGCGGGTTCACCACCAAGCTCCACCTGAGCGCGGACGGCGGCTGCCGCCCGCTGTCTCTGATCGTCACCCCAGGCCAGCGGGCGGATTGCACCCAGTTCCAGCCGGTGCTGGAGAAGATCCGCGTCCCGAAGTTCGGGCCGGGCATGCCTCGCAAGAAGCCTGACAGCGTCGCCGCCGACAGGGCATACAGCAACGGGCCCTGTCGTGAGTACCTGCGGCGCCGGGGCGTCCGGCACACGATCCCGGAGAAGACCGACAGCCAGGCCGCCCGCCTACGCAAGGGCTCACGCGGCGGCCGGCCACCCAGCTTCGACGACGAGCGATACAAGAAGCGCAACACCGTCGAGCGCGCCTTCAATCGGCTCAAGCAGCACCGAGCGGTGGCCACCCGTTACGACAAGCGCCGCTACGTCTACCTAGGCACGGCCACCGCCGCAGCGCTCACCATCTGGCTCCGCACATGATCGGCCGGACAAGTCCTAGGCGGCGGTCCCCGCTGTCCTAGGCGGCGGTCCCCGCTGTCCTGGGCAAAGCGAAGTGACTGGAGGAAGTAGCGCTGTGCGAGGCCGAGTTGTCCGGCGTCGAAGGACATCCATGCGCTGAGGTACTGCACTACCGCATGCCGGGCGTGCTCGCCGCCGAACTGGTCGTCCAGCATTGCGAAGGTGTCGCCGGTGTACTTGATCACAGCTACGTCGGTGAGCCCGACGCGTGTCCCATTGCGGGTGTTGGCGGTCAGCGGAGCCGGTTCGGGGGCGACCCTCCAGCGCAACGAGGCGTCGCTCCATGCCGGTTCGGAGGGCGCGGCGTGGAGAAGGGGCTCGTATCCGTGGAGATCGGCGCGCCAGAGTTGGTCGACACCAGAAATTGCCGCTTCGGGGATGGCGGGATAGCGCACTTCGACGAGCGAGCCGTCCCGTACTCCGCTCGGAGACAAGCCCAGCTCAGCCGCACCGAGGTCCAGGGCACCCGCGAGCAGCAGACCGTAGAACTCGTCCGGCACGCTGTGCCCGTTCTCCCAACTCGCCAACCCCCGCTTGACGCTCGCGTCGGCCGGTAGGGCCTGCCCGCTCACCTGGGCGCGGCAGCGCAACTCGCTGACCAACCGGGGCTGACTCCAACCCCGCTGCTGGCGAGCCGCCTTGAGGCGTAAGCCGATCTGCTCCGGAGCGCCCGCCATCGTGCGCCCTCCCAGCCGTGGATGACATGTAGTTGCCCCACCACCGTACGTGTCGGGACGCCGGAGGGACCCCCGAATTCCGTGTCCTGGCCGTCGGTCGACGGTGACGGGGGATGACGCGCCGCGTGTCGCCTCGTCATCACCCGTCACCTGCCGTCATCTGCCCTGCCCATGCCGTCCGCATCGAATCTGGAACCGCGGCGGATGTCAGCTCTCGCCGCCTGACGAGAAGGGAGGGAGCAGGCATGCAACGGGTCACGAGATCGGGCGTTCAGTGGCTGACGCGGGCCGCTGTCGACGGCGAGGAGTGCCGCAACCTCTGGCGGCACAATCCGCGGGCACCCTACGCCCTGCCGGTGGGGGAGCACTTCGAGGTGCTGGTGGTCGGCCAGGAACTCGGAATGGAGACCTTCGGCCAACTCCGGCGCCGCCGTATGCCGGCGGGCCCCGTGCTGGCCGACTGGGCCGCCCGGCAGATCGGGTTCATGCTCCCGCCGCGGTCCCGTGGCAGCTTCCACCGTGTACTGGCGGGAGAGACAAGCACTCCACCCGCCTTCCGGTACCTCGACGCCGACGCGGTGCTCGTCGTGCCCGGTCCTCTGACGCTGAGCGGCGACCGGTACGAGTGGCTGTGCCCTCCGGTCGGCGAGGGCGGGCCTTCCTCGGGCCGTACGACCGCCCTCGCCGTGATGCTCGCTGCCTCCGCTGACCTCATCGCCCGGGCTGCGCACCTCGGGGAGGTGGAACTCCATGAGGCCCGATGACGCAAGCGGGCCGGGCGAGTTCGGTCGGCTTGGGGCCGGCGACAGGACGCCGCTGGACACGTCCGAGTGGTACGCGGCCCGCGACGCGACCACCGCGCTTCGCGACGTACTCACCTCCGCCGGACTGCACCGCGACTTCCCGTACCTACGGGCCGACATGAACGCCTTCGGCCTGGGCTACGTCGACCTCGGCCGCATCGCCCCGCACACCGCCGAACGTGTCGCCGAACTGCTGCGCCTCGGTCTGGCCACCACCGCACCCCAGGAAGGGGAGCCGACGACATGACCGACCCGCGTGGTGTGTGCGCCCGATCGGCCGAAACCCTCGCCCCTGGCATCCCGTACGTGCGCGGCTGGTCCGATGCCCGCCGTGCCGCGGAGGTCCTTGCCCGTCAACTCACCCGCGCGGGCCTCGCGTCCGACGTCCCTGGCCTGAAAGCCGACGTCAACGTCATCGGACAAGGCGTCGTCCCCGTCGGAACCGTACGCCCCGACGTCTGCCGGGAGTTGGCACGCCTGATCGCCGCCGGTCTGGCGGCAGAGATGGCCCAGCAGCACAACCGAGGGACGAACCGCGCTTCTCAGCCCGCTTTCTTCTCACCAGCCGGCCGAACCTCCTGACCAAGACGGCCGTTGACCTCCTACCCCGAGGGACTTGCCACCTCATGCCCTACACAGCAGTACCGGCACGCAAGGAGCGCTCGCGTTCCGCTGACGATCCGCCGGGCCAGCCCACCGTGCCGTACATCGCCTCCTGGACAGCCGAGAGCCGTCCCCCTGCCCATATCGTGAATCGCCCCGGTGGGCGCGGCATCGCCTACGCCGACGAGACGCTGCACGACCGGGACCGTCACGGGGTCCTCTGGTATCGCAGCGTCTTCCGTCCCCGGCAGGGGCGTCCGAAGTTCGGCACGGTCCATGCCGCCCGGCAGCGCCGCACCATGCGCAAGCTCCTGTGCCAGGTCTGCGCAGGCCCAGCCGACCGTAATGACGACGGCGTGTTGTGGCTGCTTGGCGATGACCGAGACGACTGGCCGGGCTGGCCGGAGGAGATGGGCGCGACGCACCCGCCGCTGTGCCTGCGGTGCGCCGCCCTCTCGGTCCGCATGTGCCCGTTCCTTCGGCGTGGCGGTCACGTTGCCGTACGCGTCCGGGACCCCCGACCGGCGGGTGTCGTCGGGGCCCTGTACGAATCGGGGCCGGCCGGACCGCTGCCGGTGGGCCAGGTGCTGTTGCCCCGGGGTGACGTGCGGATGCCGTGGGTGCTGGCGTCGCAGATGGCCATGGGACTGCGCGGCTGCACGTTCGTCGACCTGGAAGCGGAGCTTGCTTCGGCTGGCATCGACATGCGGGCCTTGCGCCCTGGCTGACCTTATGCGTGGTCGCCGCCTCGGGGCGGGACCGGCGCCCCAGCGCCGCAGCCCGCACCGAGGCGGCGAGCCGTGTGGACACCCACTTCTCGACTTCCAAGACACCCGTACGCGCCGCGACACCCGCACTGCCGTTGATCGACAACCACCCCTGCGACCTCAAGGAATCCCCATGCCCGCCAACCGCCCCCCCGCACCCTTACCGATCGACGGCCACATCGACCAGGCCCGGGACTGCTTCCGCGACTTCGTCACCAACTACGCCCCGACCGACATCCACACCACGGGCGTCTACCTCGAACCGCTCCTCGCCGGCTGGCTCTACGCCGGACCAGGCATCGAGTCGACCGCCGGACTCTACGACCACTTCGTCCAGGCGGTTCTGGCGATTACCGATGCGATCCTGACGGGCACCCTCTCCCTTGACTAGGCGGGCCCGGACGCTCCTCCCTACCCCCGCCACCTCCTCGGCCTCCGCGACCCCAACATGGGCGCCAACGTCCTCAGCCGCATGGGCCATGACCTGCTTGTTCACGAGACCTTGGAGGGACGTCATGTCGAGGACGTCCGCGCGGTCTTCGAGGCTGCACGGTTGCGGGGGTGACTGGCCTCGAGTGGAGGCGCACATCACCAATGTGGTCATGAACAAAATTCGGAGAATCTTTAGTGGACAAGTCGAGACCTGTCTTCTCGCCCTGATTGTTGGTGGAGATCGCGGGGAGCTGCGGTTTCGGGTGGAGCGATGATGACGGCCTAGGCTAGAGCAAGCCCGCCTGCCACGAACTATAAGAATTCACCCGGACAAATATTCGAGCACTGCGGCGATTGCTGAATTGCGCATCTTTCTCGACCTCTTCGGTCCTACATAATGTGCTTGCATGAAGTCTTTCTCGTCGGCCCCTAGAACTTCACCGATAGTCTTAAAGTTCAAACTTTTCAAGCTATTCAACTGGAATTCGCTCAAATCAAGGCGATCGATCGAGCGTTGCAACTGCGCGTCGAGAGCTTGGTTCCCTTCGGATTCGAGACCACCCAGCGAAAATTTGTCGAGCGGCCTGAATTCACTGTGATTGGGTCCATATTCGACCCAGCGTTTAATCGAAAGAGCGCTCCGGACCTTACCGCCGAATGAAATCGGGTCGGCATCAAGGGCGAAGAGGCAGCCGAGATTCACCAGGTAGCGTGTGCCGATTTGACTCCGCGTTCCCCTGATCCCTGAGACCCCTTCTTGTAGTATTCCGCTGTAGGAGAGAAGGCGCAATGCCTCTCTGACGGCCTGCGGAGCGTCGCGATGGATCCAGAGTAGAGCGGTCGTCTCGCTTTTGGAGTGACGATTTCTGTCATACAGCGCTGGAATGACGCTTCCCTCGATAAATGATCTACCCCAGTCGATCAGATCGCTATGACCGGGGTATCGCTCAGAAAGGGCTGAGTGTTCCGCCCAGATCTCTTCGCGGTAGTATTCCTTGATTACTTCTGAAATATTGCGGCGATTGAATTGAGTAGGTCTATCCATGGTTTTTAGCAGGGTGCGCGGATTTCCAGTCGCGGCATAGGCGAGGGCGTCAAATACCTCACCGTTTCGCTCAATCGAAGTGCGAAGGGTAGAGTCCTGCTTATACACGACCTGCCGCATGTTCATTGCGTAGTCTGACTCGGTGATAAGGCGATCTACGCTGAGAGTTGAAGCATCATGCATCGGTTGAAATGAATCTCCGTACGCGGTGGCACCCGGGTATACGGCAGCCTTGACTGCAACGAATGGGCTCCGCAGGTCACGCATCAGCGTGAAGAATTGCCTCTGCTGCTCAGGGATGAAGACATGTGCTGCTTCGTCTATGAACAAGCAGATGCGCTGGAGATCTGCGTACCTACACAGGTCTTCAATCGCGTCACGCAAGGTGTCGGTGTCCGGAACTTGTGCACTCTCCGTAGAGTCCGCGTGATTTTTCCAAGATTCTTCAAGGGCAAGTTCTAGCTTCTCCATCTGGGAACCCCCAGTGGATACGGCACCCTGGATCACGGCTATGGCCGATCCGTCAGGCAAAGATAGACCGTATGAGGAAGAAGCTCGCACGATAGCGTTGCATATCTTGGACATCATCCAAATCATAAACTTATCCGGAGTGTTCGCGCGGATAAGTCCAGCCTTGGCGAACGTTATATATACGGGCAAGATTCTAGTATTTGAAAATGAGTCTTTCAGTTCTGCCTCTGCAACGCGCATGAGGAATGATTTTCCTACGCCCCGACTCCCCTTGAGGACGACCGGTGAGCGTCCTTTGAGGGCATTAATCAGACTGCGATCAGTCGGTGTTTCGACGAGGTAGGAGACAACTTCCTCTTGGCGGATGTCTTCCGTGCGGAAAAAAAGGTCGCCGGCCATTTCCTGCCCCCTAAACTGGTAGTCCTAGAGAATGTCTCACTGATGGTATATGACCAAAAGAATGCTCGATGGCGGCGTGCAATCTCCCCGTGTCGTCGCGGTCGAGGATCTCTCTGGAGTAACGACAATACAGGAGGAATAGGACTGCTTCTGCGGACTTTCTTGCTGTTTTTTCCCAGTCGCCCAATACTTCAGCAGAGAACCCAACAATGTTAGGTAGTTGGCTTGTTTGGGATGCCTTGCCGTGAATGAACTGAGAGCAGTGTCGGTAGCTAGATGCTGCGACCGAGGAGTAATGCGGAGCTGAGTCGGTAGCGTCCTCGCGAAACTCCCGAACGAAAGAGTTCGATAGGACCCCTTCGTTTTCGTCGAGTGCTTTTGACCAAGAAAAGTCGTATCGGTCAGAAAGCCATTTCCTGCGTAGGTATTCGTTTGCCGAAAAGTAGACCGATGCAAAGCCGAGTTCTAGAAATAGTCGAATGCTGTCATAGGAGAGCCGGTAGAGCCCGCAGGCCGCAGCGTAAGTTGCGAATCCCAGTTCCCTTCGAGCTGCGCGTAGTTGGGCTACCTCTGAGCGATCAGCGAGCAGCTCTTCGTATACTCCGATGTCAAGGTCCAGTCGCATGATCTCGCCAACCGCAGTCGAGTACGAATCGACCGTCGCTTCGATGGCCTGCCCAGTTGCTGAATGCAAACTACGGAGGCGGCTGGCTACCGTGTTTGCATCTCCATCTATGTCGCCCACAGGAGAGGACGTTAGCCTATGACGACCCTTCGGACACTAAGTTTGGTCGTATTGTGCTGTCTGACCGCAACCCCATGCATGGACACCCTGGTGTTGCCATCCCGTCTGCAGTCGGCCCGCACTCCTGTGGAGCGGGCGTGGTTCAGGGCGTCAAGGTGGAGTGTACGAACGACCTTGACGCCCTGGGCCGCGACTGCTCGGCTTGCCTGGGTCGATGGCAGGTGGGATGGGAGCTCCCCCACCTCTCCCACGACGAACCCGCGGCCGCCATCGGGGTGGGGCCATCCCGGAGCCGGAGCGCCCCCGCCAGAGGCATCGTCTTGACCCGGGCTGTTCGGTCTTAGACGCCGTTTCTTTTGGCCTGAGCGGTCGTTGGGCAGCGTATGGCAGACCTGGTCCAGCGGCTGGTGCCGGACGAGTTGTGGGAGCTGTTTCGGCGGGTGGTGTCTCCCACAGAGGTCATACGTCCGCAGGGCGGGGGCCGACGACGAGCAGGTGACCGCGAGACGTTGGCGGCGATCATCTTCGTGGCGACGTCGGGTTGTACGTGGCGGCAGCTCCCGCCGGTGTTCGGCCCTGCGTGGCCCACGGTCTACCGGCGCTTCGCTCAGTGGAGCCGGGACCGGGTGCGGGCCAGGCTGCATCGTGTCATCCTCGACGAACTCGGTGCGCGCGGTGAGCTGGACTGGTCCCGATGTGCGATCGACTCCGTAAGCGTCCGGGCCACAAAAGGGGGCCTCTGACGGGACCGAATCCGACCGATCGCGGCAAACTCGGATCGAAGATTCACCTGATCACCGACCGAAACGGGCTGCCCCTGTCGCTCGGGATCTCAGGCGCCAACTTGCACGACAGCCAGGGACTGCAGCCGCTCGTTCGCGGCATCCCGCCCATCCGCTCCCGTCGCGGCCCGCGCCGCAGGCGGCCTGGAAAGCTGCACGGCGACAAGGGATACGACTACGACCACCTGCGCCGATGGCTCCGCACCCGCGGCATACGCCACCGCATCGCCCGCAAGGGCATCGAGTCCTCCCAGCGGCTCGGCCGTCACCGCTGGGTGGTTGAAAGAAGCGTCTCCTGGCTGGCCGGCTGCCGCCGGCTCCACCGCCGCTACGAACACAAAGCCGAGCACTTCCTCGCCTTCGTCGGCATCGCGGCGATACTCATCAACTACCGGCGCCTGGCTTGCTGAGCGGCGCCGTCCGAGGCTGTCACTAGCCTCGGGCTTTCACGAGGCGGTCTGTCCGAAGCTTGATCACACAAGCGAGAAGTGCTCCTGACCTGGAACGATAGGACTTGTCGAGGGTCCAGATCGTGCTGTGGAAAGAAGCACTTCTCAGGTGAAGAAGCGTATCGGGTCGTACCCGCGTGTCCGCATCGAGGGCGGGGGCCGGACGGTGGTCTCGCAGGCGGGGGGCGTGCTGCTGGTCGAGACGGTCCGCAAGGCCGGCTTGGACACCGCGATATCGGCGGCGCTGGCTCCGTGGCGGAGGGCCCGGGCGGTGCACGATCCGGGCAAGATGCTGCTGGACGTGGCGCTGGCGGTCGCGCTGGGCGGGGACTGCCTCGCGGACGTCGCGATGCTGCGGTGTGAGGCGGCCCTCTTCGGCCCGGTGGCCTCCGACCCGACGGTCTCCCGCCTGATCGACACCCTCGCCGCCTCCGGCGAAAAAGCCCTGCAGGCCATCCGGTCCGCACGGTCCGACGTCCGCAACCGGGTCTGGTCCCTGGCGGGCAAGAACGCCCCGGACGCCGACGGCCAGGTCACGGTCGACCTCGACGGCGTCCTGGTGATCGCGCACTCCGACAAGGAAAACGCGGCCGCGACCTGGAAGAAAACTTACGGCCATCACCCCTTGACGGCCTTCGTCGACCACGGCCCGGGCGGAACCGGAGAGCCGGTCGCCGCCCTGCTCAGGCCGGGAAACGCGGGCTCGAACACAGCCGCCGACCACATCACCACCGCCCAGTTGGCCCTGGCCCAGTTGCCGAAGAAGTACCGGCGGGGGCGCCAGACGCTGATCCGCACGGACTCCGCGGGCGGCACCCACGACTTCGTGTCCTGGCTCGCCAAGCGAGCCGATGGCTGTCTTACTCGGTCGGCATGGTGATCACCGACCCCATCCACGCACACGTGCTGAAGATCCCGGCCTCGGCCTGGACGCCGGCCGTCGAGACCGACGGCACGGTCCGTGACGGGGCCTGGGTTGCCGAGCTGACCGGCAGCCTTCTGGACGGCTGGCCGAAGGGCATGCGCCTGGTCGTCCGCAAAGAACGCCCGCATCCCGGTACTCAGTTGAGGATCACCGACGCGGACGGCATGCGAATCACATGCTTCGCGACCAACACCTCCGATCGGCCGATCGCCGATCTGGAACAGCGTCACCGGCTGCGGGCCCGGGCCGAGGACCGTATCCGGGCCGCCCGGGCCACCGGACTGCGCAACCTGCCCCTGCACCACACCGCCCAGAACAAGGTGTGGCTGGAGATTGTCCAGATCGCCCTGGACCTGCTGGCCTGGATGCCCATGTTCGCCCTGACCGGCACCGCCCGCCTGTGGGAGTCCCGTCGACTGCGATTCCGCCTGTTCTCCGCAGCCGCCCAGCGCGTCACCACCGGCCGGCGCCGCATCCTCCGCCTTGCCCAGCACTGGCCCTGGACAGCCGAAATCACCGCCGCCCTCGAACGGCTCGCCCTCCTGCCGAACCCCGGCTGACCAGCGGATCCGCCTGTCCCTACGAGAAGAGGACCCGGCCCGGAGCAGTGGAACCCGGCGCCCACCCGAGGCGACTCTCGGGCCTTCGGAATGCCCACCACCAGCCACCGAAAGCGAAACGGTCCACCGACTCCGCCGGCAGACCGTCGCGAAAGATCGAGGCTAGTAGAGATCGTCCAGCTCGTCAACGATACGGCGCAGTTCGGAGCGTCGTTGCCGAGACATGCCACGGATCACGGCTTCCAAGAAGTATCGAGCCTCAAACGGACTGCCACAGCACTCCCAGATGCCGCAGTTGGACTCATCGTCCTGAACCCAAAGTCGTCGGTTCGGACTGCGCACGAACCGGCTCCAGACAAGCGCTGCTGCGTACGTGGCACCCGGCCACAGGTAGTTACGGCTGAGTTCGATCCTGACGACCTCTGCTGTGGCCATCGAGGATAGGCCCGGGAAAACGGGTCGCGGGAGTGGGGGCTGGCGCCGGAGTCGTTGCTCGGCACGTAGACGCCCAGGCCGCCTACGCGGCACGAGCCCTTCGGTTGATGTCCATGGCACAAATGGTCCCACACACCTCTGCCAGGAGGACCCCGCGAACCGCAGCCGACCATAAGAAACGGCGTCTAAGTTCGTGGAGACTACTACCGGGGAGGGGGCGGCTGCTTCGATTTCGCACCGCTGCGAGGCTCCGTGCTCTGATGGGCAGGTGTGCGGGGCCAGGCTCGTCGTCAGTTGCGTCGGGCAGCCGAAGATCAACACGCTATGACAACGTGATCACCGTCAGACGGCTGCCCCCAGCCGCATCCGGCCGCGCACATGAAAGGACCCCGCACCCAGCAACTTCGCTGGTGGCGGGGTCTTTCGGCATTTCCTGCGAAGTGCCCCCGGCAGGATTCGAACCTGCGCACACGGCTCCGGGGGCCGTGAGTTCGGCCGGTGGGCGGGAGTTACGTGTCCTCGTCGGCCCGGGCGGAGGGTGGGCCGAACTCCGCGGTGAGGGTGGTGCGCAGGGCCTGGTTCAATGCCTCGCGCGGTGACTCGGGTGCTGCTGGGGGGAGTTGGTCCGCGGGGGCGACCCAGGCGGCGTGGCCGTCGGGGCGGACCAGGACGGCGGTGGCGTCGGGCAGCGCGTTGGGGGCGGTGGTGGCCGGGGTGACGCGGTCGGACCAGTCGGCGGCGGTCGCGCGCAGCGGCTCGGCGAGCGGGCCCGGGGCCAGCAGCAGCACGCCGCGGCCGGTGCGCGCGAGCAGGTCGAACAACCCGGCCGGGGCCGCGGGTACATCGGGGACGGCGCGGCCGTCCCAGGCATGGCCGGAGGGGTGCCGTACCGGATAGCGGGTGCCGACCGCGGTGATCGTCTCGGCGAGCGGTCCGGCTGTCGCCGGCGCGGTGGCGAGTTCGGCGAGCAGGTCGCGTACGGGCGCCAACTCCTCGTCGTCCCGGCCGAGTACGGCCTGCGCGCGGGTGTCGCGGATCAACCGGGCGCCGGCGGCGTGGCGTTCGGCGTGGTACGCGTCGAGGACGCCGTCGTCGGCCAGGTCCCGGGCGGCGAGCGCGAGACGCCAGCCGAGCGCCATCGCGTCGTCGATGGCGGCGTTGACGCCGATCGCGCCGGCCGGGGGATGGATGTGCGCGGCGTCCCCGGCGAGGAACACCCGTCCGTGCCGCAGGCGTTCGGCCAGCCGGGCGGCGTCGCCGAACCGGGTGAGCCAGCGGGCCTCGGCGATCGCGGCGGGCCGGCCGAGCGCGCGGTCCACCGCCGCCTGGAAACGGGGGAGGGTGACGGGTTCGTCGCGGTCGGCGGGCGGCTCGGGGTCGGCGGTGATCAGCCGTACGTATCCGGGGCGCGGGATGACGAAGACGGCGCCGCCCGGTCCGGTGGTCACGCCGAACGGCAGGTCGGCGCCGTCCGCGAGGACGACGTCGCCCAGCAGCGTGAACCGGCGCGACGGTGTGCCGGGGAACGCGATGCCCGCGAGTCGGCGCACGGTGCTGCGGCCGCCGTCGCACCCCGCGAGGAAGCGGCACCGCCAGGTCGCCGGGCCGTCCGGGGCCGTGGTCTCGACGGTCACGCCGCCGGCGTCCTGCCGAAGGCCGGTGACGCGGTGGCCGCGCAGGATCGGCACGCCGAGTTCCGCGGCCCGGGCGGTGAGCAGTTCCTCGACGCGGGTCTGCGGTATGCCCAGGACGTACGGGTGCCGGCAGTCCATCGCGGCGAGGTCGAGCCGGGCGCCGCCGACGAACACCGTCGAGGTGACGGTCGGCCCCTCGGCGAGGAAGCGGTCCACCAGGCCGCGCCGGTCGAGCAGTTCGAGGCTGCGGGCGTTGAGGTTGAAGCCCCGGCAGAAGGGCGGCGGCGTCGCGTCCCGTTCGAGTACGGTCACGGGCACTCCGGCCAGGGCCAGTTCGCAGGCCACGGTCAGCCCGGCCGGGCCGGCGCCCACGACGAGCACCGCGGTGCGCGACTCCGGTCCGGTAGTGGCGGTGTTGATGGTGGTCGCGGTGTTGATGGTGGCAGCGGCGGTGGCGGTGGCGGTGTTGGTGGCGGTGGCGGCCGGTTCCGTGGCCGCCGGCGCCTGAGGGGCCTCACGCATCCGGTGCCACCTCCGGCCACTCCAGAGTGCCGTTCTCGATCTCGGCGGCGACGCGTTCGACCCAGGCGAGTTCGGCGCGGGCGATCGCCTGGGCGTACTCCGCCTCGATGACGAAGAGGCGTGGCGCACCGTGTTCTTCGCGGGCGGCGCGGTGTGCGGCCTCGCGCGTCTCGACCTGGGCGCGGAGCGCGGTGGCCCGGGCCCGCAGCGCGTCGGCGGCGCGTTCGCGGCCGAGGGCGCCGAGGTAGCTGACGGCGGACAGGAACCGGGGGAACTCCTGGACCGGTTCGCGGATCAGCTCGTCCAGCCACTCGGTGAAGTGCCCGCGGCCCTGCGGGGTGTGGCGGTAGACCGTGCGGGCCGGGCGGGCGCCGACCTGTTCGGTGCCGTCCGCCTCGATCCAGCCGTCGCGGACGAGCACGCGCACGGTGTCGTAGAGCGAGCCGGTGGTCAGTTTGAAGTACTGGTCCAACTGCCGCGCGCGCAGCTCCACCGCCATCGCGTGCGGATGCATCGGCTGCTCCAGCAGCAGCCCGAGCAGCGCCAGGGCCAGCGGGTTCGCCGGTCGTTTGGCCGTCATCGGTGCCCTCCCGTCGTCGTCACGCGGTCCGCCCGACCTCAGCGCGGACCCGGACGCGGTCGATGTCCATTGGTCGTATCCGATTGGTTGGAACCGACTATACGCCGAGTTCGGCTGGAGACGTGCCTCCCCGCCCCCGGAACCCGCGGGATATCGGTGGACCGCCGCCGTACGGCTCCGCCACCCTGCGGGGATGGCCGTCTTCCATCTGGTGCAGCACGCGGAGAAGGAACGCCGGCCCGGGGAGCCGGGGTTGACCGGGCGGGGACGGGCGCAGGCCGCTCGAACCGCCGGCCGGCTGCGGGAGGTCGGGCTGCGTGCGATCGTCAGCAGCCCGCTGCGGCGCGCCCGCGAGACCGCGTCCTTCCTCGCCGCCGCCACCGGTCCGGAGGTCCGGGAGGACGCCCGCCTGCGCGAGCGGATGAACGGGGACGGGGTTCAGCCGCTGGACGCCTTCCTGGCGGACTGGGCCGCCTCGGTACGGGACCGGGACCACGTGCCCGACTGCGGTGACTCCTCCCGCGCCACCGCGGCGCGGATGCGCGCGTGCCTGCTGGAGCTGGCGGAACCGGCCGAGCGGGCGGAGGCGGCCGAGCCGGCGGAGGGGGCTGAACTGTCGGCGCGGGCCGAGCCGTTCGAGTCCGCCGACGCCGAGCCCGGCCCGATCGCCGTCGTGACGCATGGCGGCGCCACCGCGGACCTGCTGCGTACGCTGATCGGCGACCACGCGGTGCCGGCCGCGCTGACGGACGCCGGCGTGCCCTCCTGCGCGATCACCACGCTCGACGTCGTCCCTGCCGATTCCGACATCCGCGCCGCCCCCGCCTTCTCCGTCGTCGAGATCGCGTCCGTCGCGCATCTGGAGTGAGGCGGGTGGGCGGCCCTTCGGGGCGGGCGGTCAGCCGAACTGGCGGAAGTGGCTGCGGCGGCCGTCGTGGTCGAAGACGCCCATGATCTCGGCCGGGCCGCCGTGCGCGCCGAAGGCGTGCGGGACCATCGTGGAGAACTCGGCGGCCTGGCCCGACTCCACGATGATCGTGCGCTCGCCGAGCAGGAGCATCAGGGTCCCGGACAGCACGGTGAACCAGTCCCGGCCCGGGTGGACCCGCAGCGCGTCGGTGCCGCGCCGGACCGGACGGGTGATCCGCATCTTCGCGACGGTGGTGCCGTTCGCGCCCGGCTCGCGGCTCAGCATCCAGGTGGTGACGCCGCGATCGGCGTTGTGCTGCGGCCTGATCACCACGTCGCCGTCGTCGGCGGACTCCACCAGCATGTCGATGCTGGCCCCCAACGCCCGCGCGATCGCGTCGAGTTGCTCCAGGGTGATGCGCCGGTTCCCGGTCTCGATCCGGCTCAGGCTGGACGGGCTCAGCTCGCACCGCGCCGCGAGGTCGTCGAGCGACCAGCCCAGGGACGTCCGCAGCCCCCTGATCCGCTGCCGTACGAGGATGTCGAGCCCGTGACCGTCTTGCGCCATACGCAAGAGGATATGTCGTCCCCGCAATCCGTACGTAGGGTCGGCGGCATGGCAGACCACCAGCACCCCGAAAGCCACCCGGACCAGCACCGCCACGCGGACTCGCACCGCCACGCGGACTCGCACGCGCACGGCCACCATGCCGGCGGCGGCGCGGGCGGATCGGGCAGCGGGGACGGCGGGGACGGCGGGGACGACGAAGCAGCCCTCGCCGACATGCTCGACCTCGACGCCGAGGTCCTCGCCGCGTACCTGTCCGACCTCACCGCCTGGATCGCCGAACTCGCCGAACGCGCCGAACCCGCCGAACCCGACGGCATCGCCGCATCCCCCGCGCCCCCAGGTGCCTCCGCCTCCCCGGCCACGCGCCACATCGTCGACGTGGGCAGCGGCACCGGCGCCGGCACCTTCGCGTTGCTGCGGCGGTTCGACGGCGCCGAGGTCACCGCGCTGGACCGCTCGCCGTACATGCTCGGCCGGCTGCGGGACCGGGCCCGCGAACTCGGCGTGGCCGACCGGGTCCGTACGATCGAGGCCGACCTCGACGAGAGGTGGCCGGACGCGGGCCCGGCCGACCTGGTGTGGGCGTCGGCGTCCCTGCACCACATGGCCGACCCCGGCCGCGCGCTCGCCGAGGCCGCGGCCCTGCTCCGCCCCGGCGGGCTGCTCGCGGCCGTCGAGCTGGACTCCTTCCCGCTCTTCCTCCCCGACGACATCGGCCTCGGCCGGACCGGCCTGGAAGCGCGCTGCCGCACGGCGATGGACGAGCGCCGGGCCCACGACGTGCCGCACATGGGCGACGACTGGGGCGCCCGCCTGACCGCGGCCGGCTTCACCCTCCGCGCCGAACGGCACGTCGCCATCGACCTGGCCCCTCCGCTCCCCGCCGCCACCGGCCGTTACGCCCACGCCGTGCTGGGCCGCACCCGCGACCACCTCGGGAGCGCGCTCGACGCCGACGACCTGGCCGTCCTCGCCACGCTCCTCGACGGCGACGGCCCCGACGCGCTCCTGCGCCGCGGCGACCTCACCGTCCGCACCACCCGCACGGTCTGGCTGGCGGAACGCCACTGAGCCGCCGCACGCGCGTCCCTCCGCCCTCCGCCCCCGCTCCCCGTGTCGGTGCTGATCGCTGGGGCCGTGAACGGAAAGGCGCACCGGTTCGCGGTGTCCGGCACGGCACCTCGCCGCGTTGTCGGAGTCGTCCGAGTACGCCCGGTACGAGGACGATCCTCCGCCTTGCGAGGCACCGCACCGGACACCGCGAACCAGGCAAACCCTTCCGGCCACGGCACTAAGCTCCGGCCCGGCGGGTGGTTCGGCCCGCTGGGGCGAACAGGGGGCGGGATGAACACGGGTGTGGGCGCGAGAGGCGGCTCCGGACGGGCGCGGGCCGGGGCGGACGTAGGGCGGTGCCGCGCGCTCCTGGTCGCCGGGGACCTCCCGCACGCCGCGGTCCATCTCGGCCGGGCGCTGTTCCACGACCCGGGCCTCGCATCGGCGTACACCGCGCTGGACGAGATCGTGGTGGCCGCCGGATCGTCCGAGGCGGCGCGGGAACTGTTCAAGGGTGACGGCACCACGGTCTTCCCGGGGAACGCGGCGGCGACTATCGCGCTGATCGCCGAGGAAGGGCGGGTGCCCGAAGCGGTGGAACTGCTCGCTTCCGTGGTCGCCGTCCACCCCGAGCGGCCCTGGGCCGCGGCGCCCTGGTTCAGCCCGGAGCTCGGCGGCTCGCTGCCGCTTCCGGCGGTCGGCGGCGCGGTCAGCGCCGTCTGGGGGGCCGTCGAGGACCCGGCGCCGCCCGAGGTCGCGGCCGCGCTGGCCCCGTGGCTGGCGCTGGCCCGCGAGGCGGCGGCCCGGCCGGACTGCGACGCGGGCGGCCTGCGCGCCTTCTCCGCGCTGGCCAGACGGCTCGGGGCGCACCAGGAAGCGGTCACCTGGTGCCTGCGGGCCGAGGAACGCGAGGTGCAGGCCGACGGCCGGGCGACTCAACTCACCCTGATCCTGCTCGGCTCCGCCCACCGCGGCGCCGGGCAGCCGGAGCGTGCGATCGAGGTGTGGAAGCGGGCCGTCGCGCTCGCGCCCGGCAACGCCGACGTCCTGCTCGACCTCGCGGACATCACGCTCGACCAGGGTGACGTCGCGCAGTCGTTGCGCTGGGCCGAACGCGCGGTGGCGGCCGGACCCTCGGCGGCCGACCCTACGGGCGCCAAGTACCGCGCGGCGGTCCTCGCGGCCCGGTACCGAGCCGGCCGGAAGACCCGAAGGGGCGGCGACACCGCGCAGTTGACGACCCTGATCGATCTCGCCGTGGCCCATCCGGAGGTGGGCTACCTCCGCACCTGCGTGGAGCGCGCCTGCGAAGACGGCATGTGGCTGCGGATCGTCCCCCCGCCGACCGAAGCCGTGTGCAGCGCCTACGGGTACTTGACCGGGATCGAGGAGTCGCACAGCCTGGTGACCAGTGTCACGGCGACGGTGACGGCCCTCGAAGCGCCGACGCCGACAGCCCTCTGCCGTGCCCGCTTTCCCGCGCCCACGACGACACTCTCGCGCTGGCCGCAACCGGACCCGCGCCTCCCCGTCCGCACGGACTTCGGCCCGCCGCTGTGGAGTTACCGGGGCACCGAGCCCGTCGCGGCCGCGGCGCCGCCCTCTCCGGCGGCGGTCGCCCTCGTCCACCAGGTCGCCGGCGGAGTCTGGGCCGAGCCGCTGATCGCGTACGACCGCGCCGCGGCCTTCGCCGAGCTGGACTGCGCCGACCTGCTGGGCCTGCTCGCCCACATGCCGCCGCCGCGGGACCCGAACTGGAGGGAGCTCCAGCGTGAGCACCCGCTGTACTGGGAGCGGTTCGCCCAGGTGTGGGTGTGCGTCGGCATCCTGCACCACCGAGCGGAGGAGCCGTGGGCCGGCTCCACCCGCCGCACCCTGCTGCTGCGCCTGCTCTTCGGGCCCGACGACTGGACCGTGGACGCGGCGGCGTTCGCCCTGTGCGTCGCCGCGTGGCGCGATCCCGAGCAGCGCGCGGAGATCGCCGAGGCCATCGCCCGCCGCTACCAGGAGGCCGCCGCGGCGCTCGGCAAGCGGCCCACCGGACTCCACGACCCGCTCGCCGCACTGGTGTTGATCTGCCCGGGCATCGATCCCGAGGTGGCGCGCCGCGCGCGGCGGAACCTCCGGGCGGCCCCGTGGACGAGGCCCGCAAGGGCGTTGTTCGGGAAGCGGCCGCGGCGTAAGAGCGGGTAGTGCGGGTGCGGGGCCGGGTGCGGGGGGCGGAACGAGCGCGGGGGCGGGAGCAGGGGCGGAGCGAGCGCGGGACCGGTGGCGGTATTGAATGCATCTAATCGGAGTACGGTGGGCCCCCTCGTCCGTACCCCTCTCGGTTGCGGCGGGTATGGGGGCGTACGTCCGGCGCGAGGCTTGACGTCCGCCGGGGCCGGCCCTAGGGTCGGCGACGTGGGTTGAATAGTTTCAATCGGTCGACGCGTCGCGCGGGAGCCACGCCGTGCACCCTCCCGGGCCCGCCGCGGCCCGGCTGGCGGCGCCGGGGCCCGGATGGGGCCGCCCTCTGGTGCGGCGGGGCCGAGTGAACTGTTTCAATGGGGAAACCTCCGACCCGTTCAGTACATTGCGGTCCGGCGGTGCGGAGAGCCCCTTTGAGGAGAACATGGTGCGAATGGTCGGGATCAAGGACGTGGCGCGGCAGGCCGGCGTGTCGGTGGGCACGGTGTCCAACGTGATCAACCGTCCCGACCTGGTCTCCGAGGAGACCAGGGACCGCGTGCAGAGCGTCATCAAGCAACTCGGCTACGTCCGCAGCGAGTCGGCCCGCCAGTTGCGGGCCGGCCAGAGCCGGATCATGGCGCTGCTCGTCCTCGACATGGGCAACCCGTTCTTCGTGGACGTCGCGCGCGGCGCGGAGTCCGCGGCCCGCGAGGCGGGGCTGGGCGTGATGCTCTGCAACAGCGGCCAGAGCGCCTCCGAGGAGGCGACGTACGTGTCCCTCTTCGCGGAGCAGCGGGTGCGCGGGGTGCTGCTCACCCCGGCCGACCCGACCGGCGCCAGCCTGGACCTGCTCCGGCAGCAGAACGTGCCGTTCGTCCTGGTGGACCGGGGCACCGGCGAGGCCGAGGGGTGCTCGGTGTCGGTCGACGACACGATCGGGGGCGCGCTGGCCGGCCGCCACCTGGTCTCGGCCGGGCACCGCACCATCGCCTACATCAGCGGGCCGCCGCACCTGCAGCAGGTCAAGGACCGCCGGGTCGGCATGCTCCAGGCCCTCGCCGAGGCCGGGCTCGGCCCCGAGGCGCTGCTGGAGATCCCCGCGCAGCGGCTCGACGTCGCCGCCGGCCGCGACGCCGCCTCCCGGCTGCTCGGCCTCGCCCAGCGCCCCACCGCGGTGTTCTGCGCCAACGACCTGCTCGCCCTCGGCGTCCTCCAGGTCGTCTACGCCGCGGGTATCGCCGTCCCGCGCGACCTGGCGATCGTCGGCTACGACGACATCGAGTTCGCCGCGGCCGCGGTCGTCCCCCTCACCTCCGTACGGCAGCCGGCCGCCGAGATGGGCCGGATGGCCGCGGAACTCCTGCTGGAGGAGACCGGACCCCGCGCCGCCCAGCACCAGCACCAACGTGCCGTCCTGCTCCCCGAGTTGGTCGTCCGCGGCTCCAGCCTGCCGGTGCGGTGACCGGAGCCGGCAACAGGTGGGCCCCGGCGCGGGGGAGCGCGTGACGGTGCCGTCGCGCCAAGGCCGGTGGGTGAAGTCGGACCCGGAGCGCGGGATCGAGGACGTGGCCCTCCTGATCCTGGAGTGGCTCGGCGAGCAGGGCGTGGGCGCCGGGCTGCGCCTCGACGCCGAGCGGCTGCGGGACGGCCGGCCGGCGTGGACGTTCTTCGCGAGCGGCGGCCCGCTCCCGCACGGCGTGCGCGCCGACGGTGACACGGTGGATCGCTGCCTGCGCGCCGCCGTCGAGGAGTTGAGGACGTACGGCGTGGACGTGCCGTGCTGACGCCGGGTCAGTTCGGGGTGGTGCGGGTGAAGAGGGCGGTGGGGTGCGGGGTGGTGCCGTCGGGGGCGGGGGACGTGCGGGTGCCCACGCGGCGGAAGCCGCACTTCTCGGCGACCCGCACCGACGCGGCGTTCGCCTCGTCGGCCTCCAGCAGGAGCCGGGTGAGGGCGAGGTCGCGGAAGGCCCAGGCGGTCACGAGGCGGACGGCGCGCGGCGCGATGCCGCGGCCGCGGTGGGCCGGGAAGACGCTGTAGGCGACCGAGGCCACGTCGTCGGCGCGGAACTGGAGGTTCACGATGCCGACCGGCTCGTCCGTGACCGCGTCCGCGATCACCGACGGAGCCGCCCGCCCGCTGCGCCAGGCCGCCTCGACCCGCGCCACGCCGGTGCGCCGCGCTTCCGCGTCCATCGGGCCGTCGTCCAGCCAGCGGCGCGTCTCGGCGTCGTGGCTCGCCGCCGCGATGGCGTCCATGTCCGACTCCCGCCTGAGCCGTACGGTCACGGTGCCGTCGGTCAGCGGCGTACGCGGCGGCTCGACCGGCGTGGAACGGCCCATCGTGCGGCACTCCCTTCCGCCGCCCCGGAGGCGGCGCGCTCAGGCCCCCGGCTGCTCCGCGTCGTCCGGGGCGACCAGGACGACGTCGAGCGTACGCGGGCCGTGTACGCCTTCCACGCGGTCGAGTTCGATGTCGCTGGTGGCCGAGGGGCCGGAGATCCAGGTCAGCGGGCGGACCGGGTCGAGCCTGGGCAGTGCCTGCGGCACCGAGGCGACCACCTGTTCCGGTACCCGTACGACGCACACGTGGTGGTCCGGCACCAGGGTCAGCACGCGCCGGCCCTGGTCGGGGCTCGCGTCCAGGACGACGGTGCCGGTCTCGGCGATGGCGAGTGCGCAGCCGGTGACGACGCTGTCGATGCGGTCGAGTTCGACGGCGGTGATGTCGTCGCCGCCGATCGTCGTCGTGACGTCCGCGGCGGCCCGCAGCCATCCGTCGGGCAGTCCGGGTGGCACCACGGCGGTGCGGCTGCCGTGTGCGGTGAGCAGTTCCGCGATCGTACGGGGCAGGTCGGCGGTGGTGCAGCGGTGGACGTGGGCGCGGTAGTCGGCGAGGTGGGTGGCGAGCAGGTCGACGAGGGCCGCGGGGTCGTCGGGGACGTGCGCGCGGGCGTAGTCGCGGGGGATGGGCGGGTCGGCGGGCACGGCGCCCTCGGCGCCCTTGGCGGTGGAGCCGGGGCGGTCGGCGAGGGCGGCTCGGACCCGCGCGAGGATGCGGTCCCGGCTGGAAGGGGTGGCGGGGTCCGAGGAGCCCGCGGGGCCGGCGGGGTGTGCCGGGTGTGCCGGGTGTGCCGGGTGTACCGGGTGCGTCATCGGGGGGTGTCCTTGTCCTTCCGCGGGGCGCCGCCTGCACCCCGGGCCTTCTTCCAGCCGGCGCGGAACGGCTCCGCGGCCACTTCGGGCAGGTCGCGGGCGTCGCTCCACGCCTTCGCGGGGCCGGGCAGCGGCAGCCGGGCGGGGTGCAGCCCGCGCGTGGCGGACGCGGCGCGTTCGACGGCCGACAGGGCGGCCGGATGGTCCAGCAGCCAGGTCGCCGCCCGCATCGCGGCCCGCTCGGCGCGGTGCCCCTCGCCCTGCTCGGCGACGCGTTCGCGGAGGTGGACGAGGATTTCGGGGATGTCGATGGCGACGGGGCAGACGTCGTAGCAGGCGCCGCAGAGGGTGGAGGCGTAGGGGAG